>CAMWYL010000029.1 GCA_947178465.1 uncultured Lachnospiraceae bacterium
ACTGCCAATATTCCGCCATGCTTCACCGCGTCGGCCTGCGACAGCTTATATCGATAGTACGTCACAAATCCCAAAATAATCACACTGCCCCAAAGATAATTGCATGCGCCGCTTTCCCACAGGATCGTCTCTCCAAACGAAACACCAAACTGCCATACTATCAGATTTATCAAACCAAAAATCACAAAATCATATTTTTTTCTTCCTTCTATATTCCAATAAATCAGAAGCATAAGCAGCACAAAGCACAGACTGTTCATGATATTAAAGAACCACTTTGGCGTGAGCAGAAAGCATCGCATAATAAGCTGGACGACCGTGCGGCCATTCCAAGTCATATAATTCTCATATTCTGCTCTGATAATATCATAAAAAGAATGATATAAGTCCTTGTCAAACAAAAGCTCATCCGACATAATCGGAGTCAGGCAATTATAGATATATACTGCCAAAAAACTTATTGTCACGACAACGGAAAATGCAATTTTCCTTGTTTTGTCATTTCGCTTCACGCCTGCTCCTCCTTTCGGCTTTCAATGGAACAATATGCCTTTCATAGCATGTATTCACGCCATAATACAATCCCGGATTTGTCAAAAATACCATCATTCTGACTCTGTCTCCCAAACAGGCACTTGCTGCCGCATAAACCCGCTTGATTTCTTTTCTCTCCCGTTTTATCATCTCAGCCAATCTTCTCGCATACTTCCTGCCCTGACTGCCCAAGCGTCGCATATCCACATAATAAAACAGCATTCGCCGCCAGAACCGGTATGCCGCCAAATCCCCCATCGCATCCGACACTTCCGTGCGGATATGCGAAATATGCTCACGCCAGAAAGGAATCTCGTCGCGAAACATCCGCTCTCCCTTTGCCTTGTTCATAATGCTTCCTTCGCGGTCGAGCACATAATGATAGAGGCTTGTATCAAGGTAGACCGCTCTTGACAGCTTACAAAACGCCCTTGTTGTATACATGATGTCCTCGGAATTCCTTCCCTTAGGAAAGCGCGCATCCCTGACCAGCTCCCTGTGAAACAGCTTGCTCCACACGGAATTGTAAATGATATACTGCTCATGCCCACAGATATAAATCTTGAGAAGCTCCTCCCGCGAAAGCGGCACCACCGCGCCGCTGCCATTGTCCTCCCCCTTATCTGCAGAGTCCCCGCGCACACTGAAATATCTGCACACCGCAAGCTGTGAACCGGTTTCCACACAGGCGCGATACATCCGCTCATACATATCCGGCTCTATCCAATCGTCACTGTCCACATAGCCGATATAACTCCCCGTCGCCACCGCAAGACCGGCATTTCTGGCATCGGACAGACCGCCGTTAGACTTGTGTATCACCTTCACTCTGTCATCCCTGCCCGCGTAGGCATCGCACAGCTGCGGAGAACGGTCTGTGGAGCCGTCATCCACCACTATAATTTCCAGATTGGCATATGTCTGGTTTAATATGGAATCCATACACCGCTCCAGATAATCTTCCATATTGTACACCGGAACAATAATTGAAATCAAGTCAGGAAATTCTTCCGTCCGCATCTATCAGAATCCATCCTTTCCAATCCTCCTGTATCTGTGCAGCGTCCATATCCTCATAATTGTCGTGATGAAGCGGACGTATCATCAGCTTTCCGGGATTCCGGTTCAGCCTGGCCCCCCATATGCTGAAGGTACTGTTCGCGCAGATATTATGTTTACACCGGCTCATCAGTGCCATGTCCTGCAGACTTTCCTTCCCGACATTCCAGTCCACAACCTGCATGTTCGACGCGCAAAACCGCTCTCTTGCGTATACAACGTCATCCGAGAATATATAATATACCGGGTGCTCTACCCGCTCAGAGACATATCTGACGGCCGCCTCATAATACTTGTCCGTACAGATACCCATGTATCGCTTCCCATCCGCAACCGTAAGATAATCCTTTCGCCGGATATGAATGCTCACGGACTGCTGCTGCTCCATCTCCGCCATCACTGCTGCATTCCGGGGATTCCTGCTCTTCGGAAACCGAATCCTTTCCTGTAGGAGTGCGGTAATATCCGCATAGTACCGCTCACACCCCCAAAAACCGTATAGGTATACATCATCCATCTCAAAAATCTCCGGCATATAGGCACAACGCTCATCAACCTGTCTGCTTCGCCTGCCAAACAGCTTCCTGCGAAGCCTGTCCCGAAGCTTCATGCTGCTGTCCAGAAAATCCCTCCGCTCCTTAGGCGTACAGACCTCATATTGAAGGCTGTCCAGCCATTCCAGCTCAAGCTCGCGCCACTCCCTGTCCGCTCCTTCAGCATCCTTATAGGCATACAGGTCAAGCTTTACCGTTTTCCCAAGCGTTTTAAGCTTCTCATATAAAGCATACTGATACAGCTGATTGCCAAGCCCGCCCATTACATGTATGATTATCATTCTGTTGTCCCATCCACATCCTTTTACGGAATAGTATTGATTTCTTCCGGCAATCCTATTCCTTCTGACCAACTTCAATTAACTTTTATGATAGCACAATCCCTTTAGCAGGTAAACACCCTTTAAAAGTCTCCGCCTCATTAAATATCCGATAACGAACAGCCATGAACTGATGGAAATACCGACTCCCAACCTAAGCCCCGGTGTTATGTAATACATTTCCACTTCATGCGCGCCCTCCGGCGCTTCTATTCCCATAAACATATCGTTCATAAGATGTACCTGCGTTTTTTCTCCGTCTATCCTTGCATGCCAGCCAACGCTGTATGGTACGGAAAAACACAATATTTTGTCTCGGTTTAAATCAATGGTTCCACTGATATGGTTGGTTTCAACGTTGAATTTCCCCTCCGTATCCTTTTTTAATGCTTCTATATGCTCCTCATATTCCTTGAAATCATAGTACATGACCTGTAATGTATCTGTATCTAATGTAATTGCATGACTAAACGTTATTACAATTTCAGCCTTTGTATCCGCTTTCGCCGTTCCCAAATTAATTACCAAAGGCGACAAAGGTCTTGTATATTTCACATACCGATCCCTTATATCAACTTCTTTTATCCAATCCGTATTTCCCGTAAGAAACAGATAACTCTCGCATCCCGACCGAATATTTACTTCCAGCGTCATTGAGCCTCCGGCTTCCGCCTTTATGGCATTATCTTCCCATATGGCATTACTCAAACCGGTTATCTCATATTCTCCCTCATACAGACTATCGGATAATTCCGTCAGTTCTTCGTACGCTCCCCTTATATTCCCTTCGACAGCCGCAGCCTGTATCATAATCTGCTGCTTTTCAAGGCCGGACATCGTGCGGTAATTCTCTATATCATATATGTTTTCATAGGTGTAGGCCACCGGAAGGCTGTAAATGTTTTCATACAGGCTCCACGCTCCATCCCATGTAGATTTCACATATTCAAATCCATACGGAACAATCCCCTCACTTTCCGTTTTTGCGACAAAATATTTTACGGCACACAGGGTTTCCGGTATCGTCCTTTGATCCAATCCGTAAATATTGTAATTAGCGCCGGCAATATCCCAATTTTCAAATGCTTGCGCATACCAATCATTTGTGATACTCACATATGACATCGTACCATAATATCCCTGCTGCATGGAAACATTCATTCCAAACCGCGGCTCCCCAAAGCCTCTCTCATTCTCTATCCGAAAAAAGACTTCCTTCTGCCCCTCAATATCTGTCAGTTCACGAACCGCCTGCCGCCCCTGTAGAGTTTCTATATCATTATCTCTCGCAACAGCTTTCCAATTCATGCAAATCGTAAGATATCCCACCGCAAACAGAATGTACATTCCCGCTTTTTCTCTCTTCAGGCGCTTTAATAGAGGCAACAGTATAACTGCCACAAGCAAAATCAATCCATACGATTGAATTATTTTCCCAAACCGCTCATGCATAAGAATATCTTCTTTTTTACCGATAATTCCCAAAATAAAATATACAAGCACTATCCCGGCTTTCTGAAAAAGCGTAATCTGCTCCAGCTCATCCCATATGGAAAACACACAGAACGCTATGTATAAATCAATTACGATCTCCCACCGTCCATAGCACCCGTTGAAGCCGGACATTACATAGCTGCAAAAAGGAATAATCGCCGTCAAAAACAACGCCATAAGATTCATCTTTTCCCAAAACTTCTTCTTCGCCAACAATATACAGATAAGCGCAATCATACCCATTGTACAAATCGCCAGCTCCTGCACCGTGTCATATGATGGGAAAAACATATTTTTCAGCATATGCTTGATATCAGACCACGGCATAATGAGTGAACCCCAAAATCCTACATTTACCCTGTTGCTCATCAGAAATCCGGCCACGGAAGGCACGAAAATAACGGCGGCCATTCCAATTCCCAACAAGTATTCCAAAAGCATCCCGCATATTTTTGATATGCTCTCCAACAACCCCGCTCTTCTCCTGAACAGTCTGTATATTACATATATGGCTAAGGAAACAGACCCGATATACAAAAAGAAAAAACCGCATAGTGCAAAACAGCACACTGTAACACAAAGAAGTCCTCTTTTCTTTTGATTCATCAACCGTTCAGCACCGGAAAACAGCAACGGTATATAAAACATCGCGTGTACGAAAATTATGTGCATATTGCTCATCAGTGTAAATCCGGTAAAACAATACACCAAAGCTCCCATTACATACGCCAATCTGCTTTTTGTGTTATCCAATTCAGAGGCAAACACGATAAAAGCAATTCCCCCGAGATAAACCCTCAAATAAAATAAAACGGAATAGAAATATGGGAGATTTTCCTCCGAGACCAATACTGTCAGCAGATAAAAAGGGTCACTCAAGCCGTAATAGTTTAAGGCCATGATCGTATCATCACCCATACCGACGCAAAAATTTACCATGGGAAACACATACTTCTCCCCATGCAGCAAAGTCTGCCAAAAGTCAACCCAAAGGCTTCTGACATATACCATAATCGGATAGTGCTGAGAAATGGCATCTCCCGTTCCTGTCGTACATAAGCCGATTGATGAAATATAATACACCAGAGGACCTATAAATGCCCAAAAGCATATCGTAAATATAGAATACTTATTTTTTATCAGGTTTCTGATTATGTACTTTGCCTGAAACATCATATTTATCCCCTCATCCCGTAATTTCGCAGTATCTCATGGTATCTTTTGTCACTCCCCCGCGCAAAAGCCATCCTCTATCCCGGCTCCGCGAAAGCTTATCTCCTCCCTGCGCGGCAGTGCCGGAAACGCCGCATAACCTACACGGTCGCCGCTCTCCGGATACCAAAAGGTGACGCCCTGAACCTCATAAGACTCCAGCGCATATTCCCCGTAATCCTCCTGCCGCAGATAATACGGCCTGTCGGCCGTCTCATATACATACCCCGCCAGGGACGCCGCCTTGACAAGCGTAAACGCCGCAATCGCCACCGCCATGCAGACATATACGCCGCTTAATATATTCCTGCCGGTCAGGAATATATCATAGACCATACCTGCAGTCAGCACGACCGTCAAAAGCACCCAGGCATATCCGTAGCGTAACAATGGCGCGGAAATCTGCCAAAACAGATACGATGCCAGCACACCCGTAAGCACCAGAAGGGCATCCATACGAGCCGCTGTCCGCCTTTTCCTGTCCGTAAACAGATACAGCGCAAACACCACAAACACCGCAATACAGAGCACATCCGCAATAACCAGAAGCTTTCCCACTGTCGGAAGCATAGTGCGAAACCAATTTGGCGCCCACTCCCTGATTCCCAGATTCACAAGCGCCGCGTTATTGAGGCCGCGCCCCCACGTCTTTATCTCAGCGGCGTCCAAAGCCGCGGCCGCCGCCGGTATCTTCCAATCCACCGCGAGAATATCAAGCGTCGGAAACGGGTACAGAAGATATCCCGAAATCACTGCGGTTCGTATCATCCAAGGCAGGAGGACGAGCAAGCCCATGGACAGATAAAGCATGATTTCCCTGTATCTTTTTTCCCGAAGCAGCAGGATCGCAGGCTTGATTACCAACAAAAGAATAAGCCCCGCCGTCAGCTTCACGGATACCGCATACACCCCGCCGACGCACAAGAGCGCAAACGGCACCGCCTCGGTTCTGTCCGCTTCCAACCGGGCAAGCCATTTAATTACCAGATAAAACACAATACACATAATGGCATAATCGGAAGCGGGCGCGGTGATTTCACGGTAGATGACCGTAAGATAATAAAAAGCGCCCAACCGTGCAAAATCCGACAGCAGTATTTTTTTGCGCGCACACATTTCAGTAAGCTTCCATACCTCAAGGCTTAAAATCAGTGCAAACAGCCCGTTTACGGTATGTAATGACTGCCCCACCAAAAACCTCATGCTGTAAAGTGCGGACAACGCAAAAAAGGAGCTGTTATAGGCAAAACGCACATGGATGTTGCCAAGCCCCTTTACCACGCCGTACTCCTCTATCCACCGGATACTCTGCGCATGATACAGGTCGGAGTCATAATGCATATATCCCCTTGAGGTGCAGTAAGCCCAAATCAGGACAAGTGCAAACGTCATTATTCCCTTTACCCTTCGTCCGCAGGATTTCCCGGACGCCCAATACATGCTGATTTCTCTGCGCCATACCGCATAAATAAGCACACTCGCCAAAAGCAGCAGCATATTGGCCGCAAGCCCCACCTTGTATACAAGGCTGAACAACTGCGCATACACCGTCGCGATGACAAGTCCGATAAAAATCACGCTGTCCGTCCCTTTTATGCGGTATCCGAGTGTTCTCTCCACAAATTTCGAATGGGCAAAGCCCATTGCAAAGGCCGTAAAGCTTATATATACCCAATTCAATAAAACCGCAACCATCGTTTCCCCATTTCCAGCATCGTTATCCTGCCATGTCATGCCGGATCAGCATGTTGATTCAACATGTTGGTTCAGCATCCAGCTCTGGAACATCAGGATATACCATATCTGTATTCTCCACGTTCCGTTTTTCACAAAATCTTCCCATATGCGCCATACCTCATCCACATTCAAAAGCCCCTGCTCCCGAAGCAGTTTTCTGTCAATGAGCGCTTCTGCCCAGCCTTGCAGCTCCGGCTCCCGAAGCCACTTCTCAATCGGTATGGAAAAGCCCTTCTTCGGCCTGTCCATCATCTCCTTGGGCACATACCGATAGAGAACGTCACGCAGCACAAGCTTGCCCTCCGTGCCCTGCTTCTTAAATGCCGGCGGTACTGTCCATGCAAACTCCACAACATCCTTGTCAAGCATCGGCACTCTGGTCTCCAGGGAAACTGCCATCGCCGACCGGTCTACCTTGACCAGAATATCATCCGGATGATATACCTCCATATCCATCAGCATAATTGCATTCTGCGTATCCGTCAGCGCACCGTAAGGATACTGATTGTGCTTATACGGATGCGCCCTTGTCTCCATCGCAATCTTGAGATTGGACGCCTCCTGCGCGTTGGACAGCTCATACAGGTGCTCCGGGCTCTTTGCCCCCAGCAGATACGATTTTGTCTGCAAAACCCGATTATTCTTAATCAACGGACAGTGAATCAGCAGATTGCTGCACAATCTGCGCATGCCATACGGATATCCCTTCATTTTACCCCATATCCTGTCAATTGACGAATAGGTCGTGTACCCGCAGAACAGCTCATCCCCGCCGTCTCCGCTCAAAGATACCGTCACATGCTCCCGCGTCATTTTGCTGACAAGATAGGTCGGTATCTGGGAGGAATCCGCGAAGGGCTCCCCGAATATCCATGCAAGCTTCGGTATCACAGCCTTCGCATCCTGCGCCGTAATATAAAGCTCCGTGTGCTCGGTTCCCAAATGTTTTGCAATCTCTGCCGCATAGACAGCTTCGTTATACCCCTTCTCCTCCATACCGATTGTAAAGCTTCTGACCTTCTTTGCGGATTGTGCCTGCATCAGCGCCACAATCGTGCTGCTGTCAATGCCCGCCGATAAGAACGCGCCTACCGGAACATCCGCCACCATCTGCTCCCGGATGGACGCCTTCAAAAGCCGCTCCAACTCGTCCGCAGCCTCCTGTCTCGTTCCCTTAAAGGGATGCGCCTCACCATATTTTGCCGCCTCTCTGACAGACCAGTACGCACTGCACCGCGGCTCCTTATAGGGAGCGTCTATCTCAAGCATACAGCCCGCGTCAAGCTTACAGATATCCTGATAAATGGAATACGGCGCCGGTATATATCCGTGTATAAAGTAGAGCTGCAACACCTCTCTGTCAATCTCATTATGAAACCCTTCCAGCGCGCGAATGCTTCCGATATCCGAGGCAAAGACAAAATGTCCGTTCACAAAACCATAATAGAGCGGCTTCTCACCGATTCGATCCCGAATCAGCGTAAGCCTTCCGGTGTTTTTGTCCAAAAGCGCGATGGCAAACATTCCCTTGCACATGGAAATCGTTTCCTTCACCCCGTAAGCCTCAAAGGCCTCCAGCAGTACCTCCGTGTCGGAGGTCCCGCGAAATCCGCACACCTTCTTTTCGGAAAGCAATCGGTCTCTTATTGTCCTGTAATTGTAGATTTCTCCGTTGAAGACGCATACATACCGTCCGGACGCGGAGTGCATCGGCTGTGCGCCGGTTTCAGACAAATCAACGATCGAAAGCCGCCGATGTCCCAATACCACACCACTGTCCTCGCTCGCCCAGACGCCGCCCGCGTCCGGCCCGCGATGGTACATCCTGTCATTCATCCTCTGTATGTTCTCCCGCCAATTCCCGGGATAATTACAAAAGCCTGCAATTCCACACATATCCAACCATCCCTTTCCGGTTGCAAAACACCGCATCCATTATAAACCTTTTGCAATGATACCGTACTTTATGCATAAGTCCTAATAAGTATCATATACATTGCTCTCAATTCTTGTAAAACGGCGCTCGCTCACGATTTCCTTTGTATTTTTGTCCGCCACCTCTACCATGAAATTCCCTTCATAGTATTCATCGGATAATTCAACATACGTCAGCGTGCCAAATACATTGATATTCTCCAAAAGCGCCATAATCTCTTCATCCTGATATATCAGAGAATCCTTCGTGACATACACCTTCGTCTCATAATCCGCGTCATTTAAAAGCATCAGATAAGACCATGTATCCTGAATCCCGTTGAGCCATTCCAGCTTCTTCTGCTTATATTCTTCATAATCCCCGTTCCAGAACGCATACTCCGGATTCCCCCGATGATCTTGCACATCATAATTTTCCGTCAGATATTTCCCAAGAAAATCACTGACCTTTTTTGCTCCGGATGCGTTCAAATGGTGACTGACATCCGCACAGTCTGTCGCGTAGTTCAATTCCAAGTCCTCATACACAAAATTCAGATAAGGCACATCATTCTTTTCCGCGCTGACATATCCCCAATTCGCGACGGCCAGCTCTCCCTCCGGCATGTCGTAAGGGATATACATCAGCACAATATCAATGTTTTTCTCTTTACACAAATCTATGATTTTCTGCAAATATCGTTTATTCAGACGGTCTGCAGGGTCATACTGTTCCTTCGGAATCAGCTCCGGCGGCGTGTTTACAACCACCTCCTCGTGGAGCTCCGCCCCCTTCTCGCAACCCGCTTCCGGCTTCAAATCCTCCGTGCCAAAGTCGTCATCCCAACGGCTGTGATATAAGGAGAGCGGAAACAGGTATTCCGCCCGCTCCCACGGCTCCAGCAAATCCCATACCATTCTTACCTTTGTGAACGACAGGGGCATGGCATCCGTAAAATTATGCAGATATTTCGTATTTACCTTTCCGTCCCCGTCGACGGCATACAAGTCAATTACAACTACTTTCGGGGTCGTATGTTCCAACGCATTCACCAGCTGCCAGTAATTCGTACAGATATTTTCCGAATGATTTGCGAGATTATAGGAAACAATGCCGTAATCGCGCCATAATTCCATAGGGTATATCGCATTGATCACATGGCTTGTCCCAAGAAAAAGCACGTCAAAATCCTGTTTCTGCTCATAAAAATCATAATACTTTGAATAACTGTATTTTCGCTCAAACAGAAAGTTTGTCTTTGCCAGCAGGAAAATCACCAACGCCACAAATAAGACCGAACCTGCTACCCTTTTTACCTTTATCGACATATCCTGTCACTCCCATAGCTAAAATTGAAAATATATAAAGCTTGAGGCATCATAAGTTCCTCCCCAAATTCCGAAAATCAACACAAACCAAAGCGCCGCGATATAGCACAGCCACCTGCACCAAAGCTCCTGCTCCAGAATCATTTTCCTGATCTCTATTCCTCTGTATTTCATAAAATCCGAAAAAAGCAATACCACAATCCCCAAAAGTAAAATGCGGAAGCTCCATCGGCTTATTCCAAGCTCATACAGCGCACCATTCCTGAGTATACCGATATTTCCGATGTGCGTCATACTCCTGATGATTTCAACGGCTGCACCAAGGCTCTCCGCACGGAAAAATATCCATGCGAAATCCACCAGCGCAAAGGTAATCAGTCCGCTCACGATTTTATGTCCGATGGAGTCCGGCTTCATATCAAATATATCATTCAACTTATCTCGAATCGGTTTGGTGATTCCCCCCACAACCTGATAAATGCCGTGTATCAGCCCCCAGATTACATAGGTTCCCGCCGCGCCGTGCCACAGGCCGCTGACCAGAAAGACAATAATAAGGTTGATATATTTTCTCAAAACGCCTTTTCTGTTTCCTCCCAGTGGAATATACAGATAATCACGAAACCATGTCGAAAGCGAAATGTGCCATCTGCGCCAGAATTCCCCGATACTCCGCGACAGATACGGGCAGTTGAAATTATCCATTAATTCAAAGCCCAATATCTTGGCCGCTCCTACCGCAATAATGGAATAGCCCGCGAAATCGCAGTAAATCTGTATTGCAAATAAGACAGATGCAACAATAAGGTAAACGCCTCCGTATTCCGTATAATTCCCATATACCGTATCTACAACAATCGCCGCCCTGTCGGCTATGACAAGCTTGAGAAAATATCCCCAAAGCATGATCAGAAGGCCTTCCCGCATTCTTTCAAAATCAAATTGATGCGTCTCGTTCACCTGCTTCAGCAGGTTCTTCGAACGCTCTATCGGCCCCGCCACCAGCTGTGGGAAGAAGGACACAAACAACGCGTATTTAAAGAAATTCCTCTCCGCCCTGACCTCCTTTCTGTATACGTCCATCGTATAGCTTAACGCCTGAAAGGTATAAAAGGAGATTCCCACCGGGAGCAAAAAGGTAACGGACGGCTTGGGCAGAGAAATATTGACTCCCGAAAGTAACAGGTTGACGGAATCTATCGCGAAATTAAAGTATTTAAAGAAAAACAAAACGGCGATGTTCAGCACAAAGCTCACCGCAACAGCTGTTTTTTCCGCCTTTTTTGATCTTGCGTTCTCAATCGCGATACCGCTGATATAGGTCACTGCTGTCGAAAACAGAAGCAGCAGCACATACCGCGCATCCCAGTTCATGTAAAAATAATAACTTGCCACAAGCAGCCAGATATACTGCATCTTCTTTGGCAGTATAAAATGAATCAGTATTACAATCGGAAAAAAAATCAAAAAAGAATATGAGTTAAATAGCATGGTCCATCCCTCTGTTTAACGGATTTTACGTTCGTAACCAATTGATAGTATATCATACCCATACTAAAAAGCGCAATCCGCAGATTGCGCTTAAAGTCTGACTGATACTGCTATTTTTACCAAAAACTGCATTTCCATACGAGGCAATCGCAAATTATTCCGTTTCCTCCTCCGCTGCCGCATGTGCATTTCGCCTCTTCTGCCTGCGCGACCGTCCCTTTTTTATCAGAACAATCAGCAGAAGCGCCGCAGCTGCTGCCACGCCCGCCACGATAAAGCTTCTCACGTCTGTTGTCTCCTCTATCACGCAGAATGCCTCCCTGCTTCCGGTCATCTCTACCTGTAAATACTGTCCTCGGGACTTGCTTTCGCACTCCGTCCACACACCGTCACGGTATCCCCAAACCACCGCTTTCTCATAGGGATTTAAAATTCTCACGGCAAAGGTATCCGAATCACCGATATTCCCGTTTTCAAGAGTAACATTGTAGATAGCATGCTCCTTATCCTGTGCAGCCTCCGGCGACGCCATATTGCTTATTGCGACCTTCAGTGCCGTCTCCTCCGTGAAGATCTGCTCCACCAACGCATACGGCTTTCGGTATTCCCCTTCCACAATCTCCGCGCTCTCCATGTACTTCTCGTCACTCTCTACCACGGTGACATTCTCCTTGTATTCGCCGTTGATCACGAGATTTCCCTTCATGTATTCTCCCGTGTAGTCCGGCCACACGCCGTAATAACCCTCCCTCTCGGGAATCTGCGGATATTGCAGACCGACAAGGCTCTCCCCGAAGGCAACCTCCTGCATGCCAAGATAAGTGTCCTCTATTCGGTATACCACTTTGAGATGCCGGAACGCGGTCGGAAGATTTTCCACCGTGAGCAGCACCTCATATGATATCGGCTCCGCTATTCCCACATAACTGATATTGTCTACTCCGCAAAGCGCATCACCCACATAATAATTTCCGGATACCTTCGCAGACTCCTCCTCATCCATATGTGTATTTTCGTAGGAGGTCACCTGTCCCGCAATCGCTCCTTCTCTGCCTGCGGCCGCCTCGACGCTCACAATCGCGCAGCAGTCCTTAAGCGTATCCGCATAGCCTGCAATTCCCCCGACATTCTTGTTGCCGGAGACGCTGCACAGTGCATAGCAGCGTTTGATGACCGTCCGGGACTCTCCGCAGATACCGCCGACATAGTCGCCCTCCGTGCTTTCCACGCTTCCGTAGCCCTCCGAATCGAGCACAACGCCGTGTCTCATATATCCGACAATACCACCCGCGCCATCCTTTCTTGCCGTAACATAGCCCTCATTGACACACCTTGTAATAACGCATTTTGTGATATAGCTCCTGCCAATCCGATATTCGACACTCCCTGCCGCGCTATCCTCGGGATCCTCCTCATCAATGGACATCGCTCCCGCGATACCGCCGATATTGATATCACCCTTCACAACGCCCTTGTTCGTGCAGTCGTCCGTTCTGCCTGACGTTATGGTATCAATCTCCTCATCCGACAAATCCTCATACAGCTCCTCCACACTGATTTCACTGTAATCAACCAGATGGTCGGTCAGAAGATTAAAAACAACATTGAGCTGATCGTTGACTGCCCGCAAGTCCTCATTAATAATATCCGAGTAATCCGACGCGTTATCGCCCAGATGCTTCAGGCTGTCTGAGATGCCCTTGAGCTGATTGTGGAAATTTTCCCGCTTCGCGTCAAAGGTATCCCCCAGCTGCGTAAATCGGATATCCGTCTGTGCGTTAATATAGTTCACGATTTCCCTCAACCAGCCTGACGCATCCTTTAAGAGATCGATCATGCGTTGAACATTGCGGGTAGCCGCCTCAATATCCTGCTTTGCGGCCTTTGCCGCATCGGACGTATAAGGCGTTAAAATATTGCTGATAACGCCAAGATCAGCAAGTACCGACGAAGCGGCCACGGACATATCCGCAACGGCTTCGGACAGCTTCTCAGCCTCATCAAGCACCTCCTCCCGCTCCTTGGAGGTTAGTTCGCCCCACTCCTTGGGCTTTCCATCCGCGTCCGTCATCAGCTCATTCAGCCGCTTAACGGATTGCCGGACCCGGTCAGAGGCCTCCTGCAGCGCCTTGATATCATCTTTTATTCCCTCTTTAGAGGCATCCATCGTCTGCTGCTTATTCTGTCCCTCAAAAGTTATTTTCACACTGTAGGGTGTCACTGTGTCATCCGCCTTGAACTCATATACATAAGCGTCACTCTGTCTTTTGGAGACAGGGACATTCTTCCCGGCTTTATCAAACACTTCAGGGTTCCCTGACAGGATATATCCTGCATCCGGCTCCACCATGAGCGTCACAATATTGCCGCTTATGCTGTAGGAGGCCTTTCCGCTCACATTGGAGGACAAAATAATCTTGTCGTTGTTGGAACTCTCATCATGGACAAAGGTTCCCGACACCTTAATATGGGTTGACGGCATGACTGCCGTATACTCATTTTCGGCGACCTCCGTCACTGCAACCGCACTCCCGTTCGCATCCGTTATCGTCGGCACTCCTGCCGGCTTATAACCGGCGTCCGGCATCGCGGTAATGGTGATCACATCATTTTCGTCAGGATTTTTGTTGTCACAGGTCAATTTTCCGCCGACCGTGGTCAGCAGAGATACCTTTCTGTAATCCGTCTCCTCATACGGGCTTGCGTCAACCTTTGAAACAATATCCAAATGCTCGCTCAGCTGATTCACGACATTATTGAGGTCCTGAAAGGCTGTCCCCGCATCCGAAGTGTTCTGCATAATTCCCGGAAGCTGCTCCATCACATGCTCCATCCGCTCCGCGATTGCCTGTGTCTGGCCGATATTGTCATCAATAAAGTCCGTCAGCTGCTCCGCAATCTCATCGCCCGAGTCCAGTGCCCGGTCGGCATACCGGTTCAGATTATCCAGATCCGACTTTACCGTATTCTTTCCCGCCTGCAAATCATTAATGGTCTTATTGATCAAAGTATGCAGCCTGTTCACGGCATCTCTGAGCGACTCCGCCTCATTGACCTCAATATAAGGCTCCATCTGTCCTACAATACCGCCGACATCCTTGCGTCCATAGACCCCGCCGTTATTCGTGCAGAGAGAAACAATACCGGCCTGACGCCCCGCGATACCTCCGATATTGTATCCCGTATGCTCATAACCGACCTTTCCGAAATTCGTACATTCGGAGATCAGACCATCCGAATACCCCGCAACGCCGCCGGTATCCACACCACTGTACAGCTCTGTATCCGTTTCCGAGACAGTGATGCTGAAAAAGATACCCGCTCCCATCTCGTCATCCTCTTCAACCCATTCACTGTCGTCATTGATTCCCGCGCGGTTTGTACAGCCTGTAATAACGCCGTGGTTCGTCCCCGCAATTCCACCGGTCATGTAGTATCCTGTCACGCGGCCGCCCACCGCACACCCCGTTATCGTTCCCGTTCCCTCGTTTACGCCCGCAATACCGCCCACGGTTTCCCGGCCGCTCACGGTTCCCTGAAAACCGCAATTCTTAATCATGCCGTAGTTGACGCCACAGAGGCTTCCGATACATTCCTTTTCGCCTACACCCTCAATATTCCCCTTAAGCTTCAGGTTTTGCACAACGCCGGTCCTTTCAATATAACGGAACAGACCCACAACATAACCATTATCCGTATTCTCATAGCCCGAAATCGTATGTCCGAAACCGTCAAAGGTTCCCGCGAAAACGGGAATCATCCGGAAATCCGTACCGGATAAATCAATATCCCGCTCCAATATAATCCGTTTATCGGCAGACCAGGAATCTATATTGCATTTCTCCGCAAACGCAAGGAAATCCTCAACGTTCCGGATTGTAATCTCCTCTATAAGCTTTTCCTCCGCAGCGTCCTCCTTCGCTGTGTCTTCCTCTGCCGCTTCCTGCGTTTTCGTCTGCTGCGCTGCCGCAATATCCTGCACCGGAAGCATTGTAATAAGGAGAAGCACTGCCATCCCGACGGACAGTTTTTTAAATCTCTTTTTTCTCTTCATCTGCTTCTCCCTCCTCTCTTTGCAACAGCTCCTCCAACGCAAGGCCATCATCCTCCTTCGGCTCCATCTTACCCATGTTGACCAAAAGATTCGCCTCGCCGCGCACAAAGCCGTGTACCTCACCGATAATGCTTCCGTTAATCTGTCCCTGCACGAGACCGTCTACCCGCATCAGGCCGGAATTCCGCTCAATCTTCAGCGGAATAGATACCGCAAACGAAGTCTTGTCAATAATCTTCTCACCCAGCAGGAGAATCTGTGGAAGCACGAACATAACCGTAAAAATGGAAAGAATCGTACCACGGCCCAGACATTGCCCGATACCGCATACAGCGCCGTCTGAGGACATTTGTCCAATCAGAATGCCAGCAAGCGCAAGCATGGTGCCGGAAGTAACAATGGTCGGGAACGCGAAGTTCATTGTCTCAATAATGGCTTCCTTTTTGGGCATTTTGTCCTTTATCTCCAGAAATCTTCCGGAAATAACAATCGCATAGTCAATGTTGGCGCCCATCTGAATAGAGGACACGAT
>CAMWYL010000030.1 GCA_947178465.1 uncultured Lachnospiraceae bacterium
GAATTTTATAACCTGTTCCCTTACATCAGCGGCGCCGCCACCTTCATCAGGCACCCGGTCAGCTTTACCGTCCATTTTTCCTTTTTCACGCTCTCCTCCGTGACCTCTCTGCATTTGGCCAATGTTGCCTGAAAATCAGCCTCAATGTCCGAAATACAATCCGTTCCATACAGATATGTCGCGCATTCAAAATGATGATACAGACTGCGGTAGTCCAGATTAATCGTACCGACCACCGCTTCCCGCGTATCGCTGACAAATACCTTCGCATGGACAAAGCCCGATGCATACTCATAAATTTTTACACCCGATTTGAGCAGGGCGGCATAATGGTGTTTTGCCAACGCATAGGGAATCGCCTTATCCGGAATACCGGGCAAAATCAGGGCGACCTCCACCCCTCTCTCTGCCGCGAATTTCAACGCAGTCTTCATCTCCTCATCCAGAATCAGATAAGGCGTCATAATATGGACATACGTTATCGCCCGATTCAGGATATCCATATACACCCGCTCGCCAAGCCTGTCATCGTCCAGTGGACAGTCCCCGTAAGGAATCACATAGCCCTTTGCCTGCGCCGCGGGCATTGACAGGGCAGAGAGATACCTCTCATACTCAGGGTTCCTCTCATCCACATTCCACATCTGTAAAAACATCATTGTGAAGCTCTTGACCGCTTCTCCCTTAAGCATGACCGCTGTATCCTTCCAATGACCGAATTTGGGTCTTTGATTAATATATTCATCGGCAAGGTTCACCCCGCCATTAAAAGCCGTGTGCCCGTCAATAACCGTAATTTTCCTATGGTCGCGATAATTGTAATGGGTGGAGACAAAAGGGGTAATGGGCGCAAACATCTTGCACTTGATTCCCAAAGCCTTCAGCCGCTTCGGATAATCATGCGGCAGCAACGCAAACTCGCAGAACCCGTCATACATCATGCGAACCTCCACGCCCTCCGCCGCTTTCTTTGCCAGAATTTCCAGAATTCTGCCCCACATCACGCCCTCTTCCACAATAAAGTATTCCATAAAAATGAATTTTTGGGCCGCTTCCAGCTGCTTCAGCAGTTCCTCAAACTTATCCTCGCCCAAAGGGAAATATGTCACGGCTGTCCGGTCATAAACCGGATGACATCCGCTGCGTTGCATGTAGCGCGCCAGCGCCGCCGCGCCCCGATTTTCCTCTGCAAACCGCTCCATCACCTCCGGCGGCTGCACAAGCTCCGCTTTGCTGCCGGAAATAATTCGGTTCATCCGCTCCTTTAAAGCTCTATGCCCGATATCGCTCTGCGTATACACGAATAAAAGCATCCCAAATATCGGCAGCAGCATAATAATGATCAGCCATGTAATCTTTGCCTCGGGATTGATGCTGCTGTTTAACAGGTACGTCACCATAATCAGCGAAAACAGGATGGTCCCGCCCATAATATGCGGCAAAAATTCCCCAAACCACCGAAGAATCCCGAACAGGATCAATACCTGCACCACAAACAACACCAAAATCAGTCCGAAACGACTGAATATCGCATGAATAATGCCCTTTTGCCCCTTTTTGAGGAGAGCCAGCCCCTTATTTTCATTCTCTGTCTGTGCCATTGTTCTCTCCACGCTCCTTTGTATGGATAGTCCTCTTGTCAATGAGATTATTCTACCACACACGAACGCATAAATCCATATCCGTTTCTTTCGCGCAGTGCACTATTTCTCCAATCCATAGAACGCTACCCGCCAGCCCTGCAGCGTCTTTACAAGCTTCATTGTCAGATAGGTCCGCGACTCCTCCCCGTACTCCTTGAATTCATACGAGAGCCAAATCCGGGCACCAACCTCCATATCGCCCTCCGGAAGCCCGCCAAGATACAGCTTTTCTATCTGCCCGGCATGCTCCGGATGCTCATATAAAGGCTCCGAGAAGTCGTCAGTCAAATACAGCCGACAGGTCTTTACGTCATTTTCAAAATAAGCCTGCGCAAATGTCTCCGCGGCCTGCTCAAGCGCAAGGGAATCCGCTGACCGTTCTCCATTATTCAGCCCCTGCATCCCGTTTTGGTCCGGCTCAAGCAGGATATCGTTCCAGCCCCGTATATACATTTTGTCCTCATATACGCCGCAGTTCCCGCAAAGACCGTCCGGCAGGGAAATATCCGTATCGTTTTCAAACCGGTATACCCGCTCGGCCTCGCCGCCCTGCCTTGGAATGCGCATCAGATAGTTTTCCGAGACGGCAGCATCCCCCGCGTCATAGCCGACACGCCTGCTTTTCACAAAATAAAAATAGGAAGCGTCGTAAGTCAGCAGGCTGATCCGGGCCCACTCCCTTGTCTGCGCCCACAGCTGCTTTTCCTGCTTATCCGCAAAGTTCATATACCGGATTCCACCATCACCGCCAATATAATATATCCCATCCGCCATCACCAACACGGGACACTCTCTGATATCGCACAGGTATTCATAATCGCCGGCCGCATCTTCCAAATAAAGACACCGCATCATGCCGTCATTAGCATTATAACGGCTCACCACCTGCTTTCCCTGAAGCAGACTCTTGCAGGAGGCCACATCCAAAACTGCCTGATATTTCCCGTTCTGCTCACTCGCCAAACGCTCGTATTCCCCTCTGTCGGACTCGGTAAACATACGCAGCTGCAAATCCGCATAGTCATTGTACTCCTTATATAAAAAGTCTTCTGCCGTCTCATCCAACGGCGCCCCCAACATTCCGTCGGACATCAGTGTAAACCCAATGCGATGTCCCGTATGGGATGACGCCACATAGAGCTTATCCTCATAAACGGATACCTTGTGCAAGCCCGTAAAAATATTGCTGAAAGCCGCAAGTGCGTCCTTTATCTCCAGCGTGTCCAAATTCATGCTGTATATTGTCGCCGCCTCTGCTTCGCCCCTGCGTGTGGAACCGCAGAAATACAGGAAATTCCCATACAGCTCCATCCCTCTGGGAAGCGCGTAGGGATTTGCGAAAACAAGCTCCTCCGCGCCGCCGCATATCCTGTAAATGCCGTCCTCTCTGTCCAGCCAGATATCCTCCCCGTAAACACGGAGTATTTCGTTGTATTCGTGGTTGTAATTGAATCTTCCTTCAGAGGGCATAAGCCCTGCGTCCACCGGCAATGATTTCTCTGAAGGCAATGACTTCTCCGAAGGCAATGACTTCTCTGAAAGCAATAACTTCTCCGAAAACATTATTCCCTCTGAAGCCAATGTGCTCGGGGACGGTATTGCTGCCTCCAGACGATATCCGCAGGAGACGGCAACGCTTATCCCCATAATCAGACTGCCTGCCACCAAAATCCCGATAACGCCCCTTTTCTTCTTCCGACCGTCCATCACATGCGCAATGCGTCGTTTCATACGCCTGCCGTCTGCAGTGAATCCGGTTGTCAACGCAGGCATTTTCCCACCCGCAGCCAAAAGCAGCAGCCGCGCGTAAGTCTCCCGCTCCCTGTCATCCCGCGCTGCAAGAACGCTTTCATCACACGCAAGCTCTGTATCATAAGAAAACTGCTTTTTGAGCAACCATACCGCCGGATTAAACCAATTTACACACCACACCAGGGTCACAAAAAGCTTTAAAAGAAGGTCTTTCTTCTTATAATGGCACAGCTCATGCGCCAGCATCAGCTCCAACTCGACGTCGCTCCACCGCGCTGCCGCGGACGGAAGCACCAGCCGCGGACGAAAAACGCCTGCCAGCATCGGGCTTGTGATATACCTGCTCCGGTACACCAGAATGCCGTTTTGCTCCATCAACGCCCTCTGCACGACGCTTATTTCCTCTTTCCCGTCCGCATCCCTTATCGGGTACATGCTCCTGCGGCATTTGACGTTGAAAAGGACCCCGCCCCCAAAGGTAAACAAAAGACAGGTGCCCATGCCCGCAAGCCAGACAATCAGCAACACATCCTCATAATCAAGCGGGCTGCGTTCCCTTTGCAAAACGCTTTCATGGAAAGAATTTTTATTATAAACGTTTGTATAAAAGATGCTTTCATAAGGTGCGTTTTTATGGGAAACGTCTTGTCCTCCCTCCCCCGGCACACTGTTATTATCCCCTGCGTATATGTCGCCTCCCATCATACCATCCATATCCGCAATACCAGTCTGCGCCTGAGAAGCGCCGTATCCGTCTCCCGGACCCATACCGCCCGAAACCGCTTCCCACTGTGTCTGACGGTCAATATCCGCTTCGCTGTCTGTAGCTCGTGCAAAGCCCGGACTGTTCAACAGACGTATCTCCGCAAACGGCAGGGAAACATTATACGGAATGGCAAGCCTGATGCTCAAGAGGAGCCAAAGTGCTTTCATCCATCCCGCCCCGTATCTGCCCCGCAGCCTGCCGGAAAACAACCAAAGCGGCACAATCACAACGGATACCCCGATATTTACCTCCAATAAATTAAAAAACAGCTCTTTCATATGTCATCACGCTTTCTCCTCTCGCTGATGTAAGTTTCCAGCTCCTTTAAGTCCTCGTCCGTCAGGCTGTTTCCGTCATAGAGTGCCGCCAGAAAGTTCTTTGCGGAGTTCTGATACAAACGTTTTAAAATATTTCTGCTCTCGGTCTGCATATAGCTGTTCTTGTCAACGAGGGCGGCGTACACATTGTTCTTGCCCTCCTTACGCACCGTAAGAAAGCCCTTTTCCTGCAATCTGGCAAGAAAGGAGAGGATGGTTGTGGGGGAGAGCTTACGCTCCGCATCCATCTGCTCCTCAATCTCAAACCGTGTTACGGGCCTGTCCAAGTCCCATATAATCAACATAATCTCCAATTCAGAGTCCGGCAGTCGTTTCATCCTTGTTCTGCTCCTTTCAAAAACGCAAGTCATGTAAATTCTTCCTTTAATGGTATACGTCATATTAATTTCCTATAGGAAATGCATATTCGGCAAATGTCAATAGGGTGATCGAATATTGTTCCAAAGAAGCTGTTGTGATAAAATGGGAGCATGATCACAGGAGGTAAATCCATGGGACATTGTATTAAAGCAATCATTGGAAAACACGAAGCCATCAAAAAAATAGAAAATGATTGGGTATACGCAGAAGAAGTCCGCCTGCCACAGGGATATGGGATGGTCTTTTTGACAGATGCGCTTTTCGATGACATTACAGAGCAGTCAGGAACCTCCGATGAAACGGATTGTCCTGAACTCACTTATTTTACAGCGGCAGTCCGGCAATTCCTACAGCAATATTCCTTTCACGGCAAGCTTGCCTATGTGGAGACTGATTACTTTGGCGGTACCGGAACGCAAAGTGGTGTACTTTATGAAAACGGGCAGCTCCGTATTTCACCCCGCAGCGGAAACGGAACCATAAATCTTCTGTTGAAAGAGCTTGGCGTCCGATGCATGCCGGATAAAGATGAATTCGACAGTCTGCACTTAGGAGAATACCGTCACATGCCCCAAGCATAAAAGAATACAACGAAAAACAGCGCCTTTACGCTGTTTTTTCCACCTGAAGCTTTTTGACTTCCTCAAGGGAAAGCCCGACATATTCCGCAATCTTTTCAACTGACAGAGCCCCATCTGCCAGCATTCTTTTCGCGGCATTTACCGCACCTTCTTTTATTCCTGCTTCTATTCCCTCTCTTATGGATTCGCTCCTCATATCCTCCATCGCTTTACACATAATCCGTATTCCCTCCTTGCTCTCTTTAAAAAACCTTACTCTGTCCGCCAACACGCCATAGTGCATATCCGCAGGATTGGTACAGGAAAAGTCATGCATCAGCTTTCCAACGGGCGTATCGCCACGGTAAGCACCGTTTACATACAGTATATGCGAACCATCCTCAAAGCACTCATTCGCGCCTAAGAAACAGCGTGCAATCTGATACAGGGGCAACCCTTTTCCCATCACATCATGCTCTGTGATAAATATTACCCATGTCTCCGGAAGTGCTTCGAAGTCCTCGCCTTTTTGCAGAAGGTTCGCGTCCATCATACTGCTGTTGTATCTTGCCCGTTTCCTTCCGGCCCCCTTGTCGGAGCGCTGAACCTCAATGTTTATCTTTGCCCCTGCGTCGTCCGTTGCTACGATGTCAAGCCTTACCGAACGGTTCAGCAGATTTTCCACAAATACCTGTGTGCGGACATCCAACACCCTCAAATCCGGCTTTTCCAATACGATCCGTAATGTCAGTTCCACGCATCCGGTCTCTCCCTCAAAACATTTTGTGAGAAAATCGTCGTCAAGCAGCCGAAAACCACTGAGGCGCTGCAGATCCTCCTGATGTTTCTTATTTATCTGTTCTGATACCGTAAAATCCTCCACTGAATTCTCCTTCTTACATATTTTCATTCTACCATAAAACACCTGTCTCCACAACCTACGGCCTGAGGCTGTCTCAGATGATACTCAAAATCATTCCGCCCCCTGCACCTCCGGTGCCTGAAGGCTCCACGCCATGGTACGAAGCCTCGTCCCGAAGCCCTCCACCATCTCCGGCGCATCCGGATAACTGTAAAATATGCCCCAAATGCCGGAAGCATCATTGCGGAAAAACTGCACCTCCGTAATTACACCGCCCACATGCTTATAAAACGCAGTCATGCCATCATAAGGGCTTTCCTCGTAGCCCTGCTCTTCCAACAGCGCCCGCACGGTCGGCATCCCCTCTGAAAAGTGAGTGATCCATAGCTGTATTGTGTCGTTTTTCTCGGATTTCCACGCATCGGGCGCGTACATTGTGTATCCCTCTTTGGGAATCAGAATCGCGTATCCGTCTCCGTATACGAGCCACGCCGGCTCCTCCTCTTCCATCCCCTCCATTGTGTACTTCAGGCTGTATTCTCCTTGGGCTACACGCATGTTCGGAAGCAGCCACGTCGGCACTTCCGTATCGGAAGCAGCCGGCTCCACAGTGGGATTGTCAACCGACTCCGACTCGGAAGGGAACGCTCCCATAGCGATATTGGTATCGTCTTCACTTTCCGGCAGAGACAGGTACAGCCACGCAGCGCTGTCCGCCCCGACATTCTCCGTGCGGGTCCTGCTTCCGAGCGCAATCTCAAGCAGCGCGTCATTTTTTCCGTCCCTGTCGCTGTCAAAGCGAATCGAAATATAATAATCATCCACATAATAGGCCGTACCAGCACCATCCAAATACATATATTCCGGCGCCGCCCCACCGCCTTCTGCCAATCGCTCCACAAACAGCTCCGCTATCAGCTCCTCGTCATCCATCACAAGCATATCCGAAAGGCATCCCTGCAATCTCATGCCGCAGGAAGCTTCATTCAGACGATATCCACCCATCGCCTCATCATATTCTCCCCGCATAACCAGCTCCGCCCCGGTATCCGGCAGATGCCCGCTATAGAAGCCCCCATGATAAAATTCCATGTCGGCTCCCGTCAGTGCCCTATACGCCTCATAGGTCATGTCCCGATATTTTAACAGCTCCGGCCGCAGGGTATACTGCTCCTCTTCCGCCGGCGTGCGCCGATTGGTCAGGCATAATAGGGCGGTCAGTGCAAGGAAAAGAAGCCCTGCCGCCGTCTTCCATACCGCCGGCTTCTTAAAGCCCAGCACATTCCTGATGCGCTTGAAGGAATCGGATTCCCGAAACGCCAACGGCACAAAGGATACACCACGTTTTCCCACTGCAAAGGAGAGCATCAGCGCGCCATACTCCTTCCGTACATCCTCGCCCAACTTTTGCAAAACCGCCTCGTCGCAGCTCATTTCCATATCCTGCGCCATCAGATAATAGGACAGCCATACAAACGGATTGAACCAATAAACCGCAAGCAACAGAAATCCCAGCGGCTTCACCACTGTATCCCTCCTGCGGATATGATACCGTTCATGTGCCAGAATAAATGCCTGCTCCCGCGCAGACATATGAAAGGGAATAAAAATACGAGGTCTCCATATCCCTAACACAAAGGGCGACGGCAGAGGATTACATTCCCATATATTTCCCTCCTTGCGAACGGCATACCGCACGATTTTATGACACCCTATATAAGAAAAGACACCGTAAAGAAGCATGAGCAGAATCCCCGCTATCCAGACAACCGCCAAAATATGCATCAACGTCACGTCCGTTCCATTCCCTCCGGAACCAATGCCGCCTGCAAGAACCGCATCGGCTCCAACCTTTCCGACATCTGCATCCGTCGGAGGGACATCGCCGCTTCGTGCCGCATCCTCCACACGCGGCAAAGCGCCGCTTCTGTCCGGAAGCAGATTGAACAGGCTGAATATCGCGGAAATCCGGATATTAAAAAGCATGCGGATTCCGACAATCCCCCATAGCAGATAGGAGTATTTCCTCGGCAGCCCGCGAACCGACATACGTACCACAAGCACCGCTAAAATCACAATCGTCACCATCTCGTTCTGACGCAGGAACGCGACAAAAACATCCTTTAACCAATCCATCGCCCTCACTCCTCCTCATGCGCGTCTATCATTTGCTTGAGAAGCGCAGTCTCCTCCTTGGAAATCCGCTTCCCGCTCAAAAACGCCGCGACAAAGCCCGGAAGCGAGCCGCCAAAGGTTCTCTCCACAAAGTATTCCGTCTCCTCCGTCTGAACCCGCTCCTTCGGAATCAGCGCCTCCACCAACGCGTCCTTATTCTCAATATACCCCTTCTCCGACAGCTTCTTGATCACCGTGTAGGTCGTGGATTTCTTCCAGCCCAATTGCTCCGCGCATAGCCGCACCAGCTCCCCCGATCCTATCGGCGCATGCTCCCACACAATACACATAAACCGGTAATCACTGTCACATAATTTTGTATAGCTCATCCTTAACACCCTGTCTTTCTCATACGTTTCACTTAGTCTATTGTTATAGACCTTTGATATGAGTCTATAACAATAGACCCGCATTGTCAAGCCCCTGTTGTCATATGTCTTCATCCACTTTGAAGCTTCACAGAATCAGCGAAAAACGCTGTCCTTCACGCTCTATTCCGGAAAGCATTCAACTCGGACACCGCCGTTTCTTACTCGCACAAACACCGCACCAGTGTCCTTTGTCGCCAACACCGCACTTCCGGACGCGGCAATGCGTTCCAGTGCCTCCTCGTGCGGATGCCCATAGCTGTTCCCCTCGCCGCAGGAAATTACGGTAAGTTGCGGACGAATCAGGGCAAGAAGCTCCTCGGAATTCGAGTACCTTGAACCATGGTGCGCCGCCTTATAGAGCTGACAGTTCCAGTCCTGCCCCGCAAGAAGGTCTGCCACCGCCGCCTCTCCGTCGGCCTCAATATCACCGGTAAGCAGCGCGCCAAACGCTCCGTGTCTCTCTGTATACACAAGCTTCATCGCCAGCGAATACGCATTGCGCGAATCGGTCTTATACCCCGCTTCCGGATGCAGTATCGTGATGCGCAGACCGTCTCCCGAATCTATCACATCCCCCGTGGCTGCATATTCCAAGGGAATCTCGTTGGCGGCACACAGCGCCGCAAGCTCCATATACGCCTCATCCCGTATTGCTGCCTCGGAGATAACGATCCGGTCGATTCGGATACTGTTCCCCGTCACAGATTCCACCCCCGTCTCCAGAAGCTCAAAAACGCCTGATATATGATCTTTGTCAAGGTGCGTCAGAAATATCGCATCCAGTCTTGCGGTACCGGTGTATTTTAAAAACGGTGCTAATGTGTAACACCCGATATCTTTCTCGGAGGTGCTGCCGCCGTCCACAAGGTAATGATGCCCTGTCGGCGTTTCCATCCAGATGCAATCCCCTTGCCCGACATCCACAAAGGCGATGGTAAAGCCGTTTATCGTCCTGCTGCTCAGCATGCTTACCGCTGTGAGTATCAAAAGCATTTTGTATCCAAACGGAATCTGCAACTCTATTTGATTCCTACGGTGTGCATTGCGTTTATTTACCCGCTGAATATATACATGCGACACATATAAAAACAGTACCGCAGCATAAAAACAAATGACACGCCAATTATCGGGTCTTCCCACAATCCACTCCGCCCCCGGCAGCAGAAGAGACAGGCTGCACAATCGCTCAAACAGCCCCAACAGCAAATGACATCCCCAAGCCGCCACCCCCGCCAACGCATCCCCCAACGGCGCTATCGGAACGCTCCCGCATGCAAGACACAAGAGTCCAAGGCCCATCACTCCGGACATGGACGGGATAACAATCAAATTTAACACAAAGGAATAAACGGGAAATGTATAATAAGTACACAGCATGATTGGAAAGTGAATCAGAAAAATACTCAAGCCGCCGGCAAAGACCTTTGCCTCCTTTACGACCTCGTGTAAACAGCCCAGACCCAAAATCGCGCCAAACGACAACAGAAAGCCCGTATGAAAGAGATACAGAGGCTGCTCGGCCAGCAAAAGCACCGCCGCAAGCGCAACCGCATTCAGCATATCGTAGGTTCTGTGTAAGACGCCGGCCAACAGCTTCATGCCAAACATAAAGACCGCCCTATAGGCAGAGCTGCTCATCCCCACCATATCCCCATAGGCAATCATCAGCAGAATGGATATAAATGCCGCAGCTGCGGCAGGTACTCTTATTTTGCGCAGCAACCGGTAAAGCCCCATTCCTATCAGCGTAATATGCAGTCCCGAGATGGCCAGTACATGGGAAATTCCGCTTTGCCGGTACAACTCCTTCAGCTCTGCGTCAAGCCCTGACTTGCTGCCAAGCACCATCGCCTTCATCACGGACGCATCCCGCTCGGACATTGATTTGTCAAAAATTCCTTCAAAATATCTGCGAATGCGGTAGAGGCCCTCCCGATATGCTGAAAAGCCCTCTCCCTGCGCGATAATTTCCGCGTTATACAGGCAGAAATCCAAGCCCTGTATCTTATAATAGCTTCTTGCGTCAAAGCCGCCCGGATTGCGCGCCTGACGGAAGCCGGACACCCGACCCTGAACCGCTATCACCGCCCCAAGCTTTGGCTCCGCAGCAAGGGACAGTTCCATATAACATATGATACCGATGCCGTTTTCATCTTTTTCCGGCGTTTGTTTTGTTTCATTGGGATTCCATTCTTTGACATGTTTCAGATAGAGTATCAATGTGTCATCCTTATACTCCTTATAATCGACTTCCCCGAGAAATGTACTCCTGCTGCCCTCCGCAATGGACGCATCAGGCAGCGGATTTAGCTTTAAACAGATAAAAACGGTCACCACAAATGCAGCGCATATATAGCATAGTGGTCTCTTCAAATATACCTCCTGTTCCCTACTCCTCCACCAGCGACAGGTTCCGTTCAAAAATAGTGGTCAGGTCATACTTATCCCTGAATTTTCCCTCCATGCTTCCATCTATCAATATCTGCACCTTATTGATATTGCTAAGCTCCGCAAGGGAATTGACAATCGAATAAATCGTCACGTCACTTGTCACGTTATTCACTGTGGTCACAAAGGAGCTGTCAAAATTTATATAACAAACACCATCCTGCACCGTAACACTCAATATCTTCGTGTTGGGATTAATGGTCGGATACGAATCTGCGTTCGCGGGACCACTGATCAGCTGTTCAATCACAACACGCTCCATCGGCACATTGGAAATATCCGCATTGTGCACCAGCTCCCTGTTAATTCCCACAAGCCCATCCCCCGTCTCATTTGCGAAGTAAAGCCGCAACGTCACGGTACCCACCGCGTCAAACTGCTGCGTGCCCGTAATGTCCACAAACATATCCGCGGTCATAAAGCCTATCGCATTCCCGCTGCCATCCGTAATCGGCTCCCCATTCACCGTGATCATCACATAGTTGACATCCGGCAGAGCCGTCAGACTCCTGACCAACGCCGCCCTCGTCAGTACCTCGGTTGTCCTTGGAAGCTCCTTGTATTTCTCGCCCAGCGAGACCGTCACCTGTTCGCCGTCAAACGCGTAATTCACAATGTTTATCCCGCTCGTCAGCGTCGCCTTGAGCTCCTTGTTGTCCGGAACCGCGCAGAGCAGCGTCAGCACCTCCACAATGTTTTCCCTCGTGTCCGCGCCTGTCAGATAATGCGTCTCCGTCACCAGCTTCGTCTCGCTTTTATTCAGATAGGAAATGTCAATCGGTGTTCCTGCCTCCTGCTCCTTCGCGCAGCCGCCGATGCCGGCCACACACGCCACAAGCAGCGCCCAGAGTACAACCATCCTATAAACTGCCCTGTATTTCACCATCCCGTTCTCCTTCTTGTTACGATGCAATATAAGTAATCGGTATCTTTACCTTGAAAATCGTACCGACTCCTTCCTCGCTGGTCACATTGATAGAGCCTCTGTGCATCAGAATCGCGCTCCTTGTAATGGCAAGACCAAGCCCCGTGCCGCCGATTTCCTTGGAATGTGACTTGTCCACACGATAAAATCGCTCGTAAATATGTTCAATCGCCTCCTGTGGGATACCGATGCCGGAATCCGACACCTCCACGGAAAAATACTGATGGTCCGCGTCCAGCAACACCTTGACCCAGCCGCCGTCGATATTGTACTTTATCGCGTTCTCCACCAGATTGGACAGCGCCAGCGTAAGCTTTACCTCGTCCACCTCCGCGTTGACCTGCCTGCGGCTCTCAAATATCAGCTTGACATTGGCGCGCGCCGCAATCGGCCCCAGACGCTTCAGCATCAGCTCCAATATTGAATTGATGTCCATCGTCTCCACGTTCATGTCCGCGGACGTCCTCGTCATTTTTACCAGAGACAGCAGATCGGTGATAATCTTGTTCTCACGGTCAATCTCCGTCGTGATATCCGTCATAAATTCACGGTAAAGCTCTGCCGGCACATCCTCCTGTGACAGAAGGGAATCCGCAAGCACCTTCATGGAGGCCAGCGGCGTCTTCAACTCATGGGATACGTTCGACACAAACTCCTGCCGCGATTCGTCCAATACCCGCATTCGTCCCATCATCTGGTTGAAGGCATCCCCAATCCGCTCCGTCTCGATATATTCCGTTACTTTAATGTCCTCATCCGTAAAGCCGCTTTTTACCTCGTTAATTTCCTCTGTAATCTTCTCAAACGGACTTAAAATATGACGACTCAGGAAAAAGGCCAGTCCAAATACGACCACCATCGCCAAAATCTCAATCAGAAAAGCCCTGTTTTCAATGTATGCATAGCTGGTGTTGATACTGTCACACGATACACTGGTCAGCATAACGCCCACAATACGGGAGCTGTCCTTGGTTTTCTCCTCAATCGGCACGGCAATCTCAATATAGCTGTTCCCGCGCAGCAGGTTCGTCGCACCCCCGCCCTTCATGCAATTAATGATTTCCTCATAAATAATCGTCTTACCCTCACTGATACCATATGTATCCTTGATGATCCTGAGATTACTGTCTATGATGAGCACTCTGCCGTCATAAAGATTGGATAACTGCGCAAGCTCCGCATTAACCACGTCATTCTTGTTATCCAACAGATAATTATAGGTAATGAGATGATCCGCGATAATCCTCACCTGCGTCTGAACCTCATTCGTACGCACCGTCAGGGCATTGTCCATATACCGCCCGAGGATGCCAAAATGCAGGATTACACAGGGAATCAACCCTCCCAGCACAATAATAAAAAATATTCTCACTTTCAGGCTTCGAAAGCCCTTCCACTTTTTCATTTTGTTCCAAATCTCAGACACGGTGTACTCCTATTTGTAATAATACACTAACCCCCATTTTGTCTGCACATACTTCGGCTCGCTCGGATTCGGTTCCACCTTCTCGCGAAGTCTTCTGATATGCACATCCACCGTCCGCACATCTCCGGGGTAATCCGCGCCCCACACAAGCTTTAGCAGGTTCTCTCGGCTGTATACTTTATTCGGGTTCAGCACCAGAAGCTCCAGCACATCAAATTCTTTCGCCGTCAGATTGATTTCCTTGTCGTTGATATAGAGCCGCCTGCCCTCACAGTCCAGACGCAAATCGCCGGCCTCCACCACCATCGCCTTCTTCTCGGTTACCGCCTTCGTGGAGGTCCTGCGCATGATTGCCTTGATTCGCGCCTTCACCTCAAGGATATTAAAAGGCTTGGTAATATAATCATCCGCGCCGTACTCCAGCCCGAGGATTTTGTCCATATCGTCCCCCTTGGCCGTGAGCATGACGATTGGCACATCCGAGAATTCCCTGATATGCTGGCAGACCTCAAAGCCGGTCAGCTTCGGAAGCATCACATCGAGCAAAATCAAGTCATACTTTGTACTCCTTGCCATCTCAAGCGCCTCTTCTCCGTCATAGGCGCAGTCAACTTCCATGTCGTCCTGCTCCAGGCTGAACCGCACGCCCTTCACAATCAGCTTCTCATCATCCACTACCAAAACCTTTTTTCCCATATTTGCTCCGTCTCCCTATCCGTTATACCGTTATCTTATCCTTGATTTTAGAAAAAAGCCCGTCCTTTATGCCGTCTACCTTCTTGATATCCTCAATCGTCCGAAATCCGCCGTTCTGCTCGCGATAGGCCACAATCGCCTGCGCACGGCTCTCACCGATACCCGAAATCGCCGTAAGCTCCGCCACCGAAGCAGTATTGATATTTACCGGACCGGTTTCCTGTCCACTGCCCCCATCCACAGCCGGAGCACCCGCGCGGTACAGCCCTTTGCTCGCCAGCTCCGCCGTCTCCTCCCGGGTAAGCACCACGATCTGCTGTCCGTCCGTCACCGTATGTGCCAAATTAAGGCTCGCCTCATCCGCCTCCGGCGTTAAACCACCCGCAAGCTCCACAACCTCAAACAATCTGCTGTCCGCCGCTACCGCGTAGACCCCGGGATTGTTCACTGCACCGCAGATATGGATATATATCTCCACCGGCTCCTCGAAATTGCTTTCCTCCAAAGCCGCCCCTTCAGAAATTCCCGCTGAGACCGCATTCACCGGTACCGTCTGCATCTCCGCAAAAGCCGTCTTTTCCGAATCCGCCGCAAGCCGCATCACCACCGCCTGTTCCTCATTCTGCCGCTGCGTTCCACAGCCGCCGAGAAACAGTGGAATAAGAATAACAAAGGTTATTAAATTTTTACTAAACTGTTCGATCACTTTTGTCATAGCTCCTTTACCCTAAATGAACGATAAAGGCCCCTCTATGCATGTCGTAATACCTGTACAGCACGCTAAAATAGCAATACATAACTATTGTATGCTACTTTGAGTTTGAATACAAGGATTATTTTTGACATTTCCACGGGTATTCCAGTGGTATCGGAGCACGCAAAACCGGATTTAACACCATACCCGAAGGCATGAAAATAAAAGGATATAACGTCAAAGAACCGGCAGGGATTTTCCCGCCGGTCCTATGTATGCTTTTCATATTATGGATTACTTATGATGTCAGTTTTGCCCCATAAAATCTTCAATTTCTTTTTTAGCAGGCATTACACGCAATGCTCCCTTTTTCGTTGTGATAATGGATGCCGCGGCATTTGCGTATACCAACATCTGCATTAATTTTTCCTCATTCAGATGATCAAGGCCATATTCCAAAACGGAATGAAGGCAGCATGCCCCAAAGGTATCTCCTGCCCCTGTGGTCTCGATGGTGTTCTCCTGTAAAAACGGGGCCGCTTCCACTCTCAGGTCTTTATAATAAGCCCGACTTCCCTCTCGTCCCAAGGAAAGCAGAATCAACGGCGCATCATGCAACTCCTGCAGGCGAAGGATTCCGTTGTCAAAATCCGTCTCCC
>CAMWYL010000031.1 GCA_947178465.1 uncultured Lachnospiraceae bacterium
GTATAGCTTATAATTACATTTAGAATAATCGAAATGCGAGGTGAATTCATGAGCCATCCGATTTGATTACGTTCAAAATGTTTGATTTACCGTGGAAATTGAAAAAGAGCCACGGTTATTTTGTCGTATTCAAATATATTTTAAGGAGTGGTATTCATGAAAAGAAATCTTTTCTTTATGTATTCCATATCCTTTTTTCAGGGTATGGTTTTTTATTCGTCAATCGCGACATTATATCGTCAGGCTGCCGGGATTTCTATCTTTCAGATTACTATGATAGAAAGCATTTCCTTGGTATTCTCTTTTGCCTTTGAAATCCCATGGGGCGTCTTGGCAGACCACATTGGTTACAGGCGCACAATGATTGTTTGTAGTATTCTGTTTTTTATCTCAAAAATCATTTTCTGGAAGTCACAGGACTTTGTGGATTTTCTTTTGGAAAGAGTGCTTCTCGCCATAGTCATTTCCGGTCTTTCGGGTGTGGATACAAGTATTCTGTATTTATCATGCAGCGAGGACGATTCTCAACGCGCTTTCGGTATTTATGAAGGTTTCGGCACAGCCGGACTTCTGTCCGCCGCCGCAATTTATGCGGTATTTATTGAAGATAATTATCGGGCTGCCGGTTTTTAACGGTCATCAGCTATGGCATAGCGGCAATTCTCAGCTTTGGGCTGAAAGAGGTCAAGGCTGCTCAAAAGGGCGAAAGGATGTCTTTTGGACATTCACTTATTGTTTTAAAAGAAACACTTTTTAACAGGAGTCTGCTTTTTCTGATTGCCGGTATTGCGCTTTTACACGAAGTGAATCAAACGATAACTGTATTTTTAAACCAACTTCAATATACAAAAGCAGGTATGTCGGCAAGACTGATTTCCGGCGTTTATATTCTGATGACGCTTTCAGGCTTGGTAAGTGTATTTTCCGCGCCTCTCACTAAAATATTAAAACCTCGATTCTTTGGGGCAGTGCTTTTTGTTGTTTGTAGTTTTTCCTGCCTGATGCTGGTCTATACGGAAAATCCGGTTGTTTCGGTTTTTGGCGTTTTGCTTGTCCGTATCTGTTCCGGCTTGATGTCCCCGCTGGGAACAGAACTGCAAAATAAAGCGATTACAACGATTGACCGTGCGACTGCACTTAGTATGAGTACATTGATTATGGATTTGTTGGCGGTTTTTACAAATCTTGTGTTCGGGAAATTAGCCGAATTTGATTTGGGCGCTGCAATGTGCTTTGGCGGGTTTCTCTGTATACTCGGAGTGGGTCTGTATCTGAGCGGCCTCAAAAGAACGGATTACAAATAAAAAATTTAAGAGGATAACCGTCACGAATATAGTTGCGACATTCAAATCAATTTGTCAACTCTATCTATAACACTAAAACAGCATAGGTCGGATTGGAGAAAAGGTATGAAAAATGTTTTTATCGAAGGGATTCAGGGAATGGGAAAATCCACGCTGCTAAACCGCATTCACACTGCTGTTCCCGAATTGCAGGTTTGCAGGGAGGGCGATTATTCGCCGATTGAATTGGCATGGTGCGCATGGATGACAGAGAAGAAATATAAGCAGATACTCCGGCGTTACGAGGCGCTTCGAGATGAAATTACAAAGAACACGGTTCAGGAACAAGAGCATTTCGTCGTTTCCTATACGAAAATCATTACCGATGTTCCACATTTTCACAAGGATTTGGAAAAGTACGAAATATACAACGGAAGAAAATCCCTGCGGGAGTTCAAGGAGATTATTTTTTCAAGGTATTCGGGCTTTTCGGATACAGGCTGGTTATTTGAGTGTTCCTTTTTGCAAAATATTATGGAAGACCTGATATTGTTTCATCAGTTGAGTGATGATGAGATTGTCGATTTCTACCGCGAATTATATGATAAGATAAAGAAGGAAGCGTTCCTCCTGTTGTATCTGTACAGTGATAAATTGGAGGATGCCGTAGAAATCATAAGAAAAGAGCGGTGCGATCATCAGGGGAATGAAATGTGGTACACATTGATGCTGGAGTATTTGATTCATTCTCCCTACGGCGAAGAGCATGGATATAATACATTTGAAGACCTGATAACGCATTTCCGGCACAGGCAGCAGTTGGAACTGCGCGTGATCAGGGAAGTTATCGGAGGGAATGCCATGGTTCTTCCTGCGAAAAACTGGAAAATGGAAGATATTTTACCCTTGATATAATAGAGAATGCTGTGTCACCAAATATGAAAAGGGATAAATGTTTCAACCAGTATGGCAAGAATAACGCCTATGCCTATCATAAGGATTGTTTCTTTTGGCGATTTATACAGAATGACAATGCCTGATATCAGCATGAAAACATTTAGCCATGAGGAAATAGCAATATAAAATATTCCATATGCAAATGTGGTATTTATGAGAACACTTATAATGCAAGCAGAAAGAATGAAAGCAATAACTCCTTTCCCCTTAGCATACCAACATATAAATGCAAGAACCGGTGATACCATCGTAAAACCAATCCAAATCATTGCATAGCTCTTTGGGAAAAAACCGGCCACAAAATTGCTATATACATAGTAACTTGTTACCATACCCGTGAAAAATGAAAAAACGTTTATTGCAGCTCTAAACGGAGTACTACTATAAATAGATATACAAACTGCAATAACAATCCATGGTGCAAACCCTCCCAAGAAATTATGAAAATCTAAGGCATGATCAATTGTTTGAAAAAATTGCGGCAGTTCTGCATGTCGGTAATCCAGAAATTTAGAAAAGGTTCCCATGAAAATACCAAAAAGCAAAATGCCTATCGTAATAAGAATATGCTTTTTCAACGAAGGCATTTTTTTTGCCGTTCGTATTTTGTCTAAAAATTGCATCTGTGCTTCTCCACAAATTTGATTTGTATTGCTGTCGTCAAAAAGGACAAGGGGCGGGCTCATTGTTCAGGCAGAAATTTCCAAGTTCAAGTACTTTTTTCTGTGCAGATATCATTTCTTCTTCCGTCCCGTTCCATTGTTTCATATCTTCATGAATAAAGTATAACATTCTGTCAGACAGATTTGACATGAAAGCTCTGGCAACTTCGCCGGAAGCGCCGACCAGTGCGGCAGTCAGGGTCAGATTGTCCAGGTTCCGAAGAATGGACTGAATTTCAAAATCTCCCACATGTACGAACGCTTCCAACAAATTCGTATTGTCTGAATACATTTTTTTGTCATTGCATGTACTCAAAATTTCCTGTCGCGTATGTTTCAGCATTCCACTCATTCTTCCGTTTTTCTCTCTGTAATCCATGCCGATATAAGATGCAATCAGTTCCTGCAGGATTTCAGGAGCTTCTCCGGCGTAAATCTTACGTAATACCGCCGCAATCATATTTCCTTCCGGCTGCTCTGCCTCAGGCAGAGTCGTAACATAATTTTCAAGGAATCGAAATGCTTCTTCTGATTCCATCTGTTTCATATAAAGATTCAGGATATAAGGAATTGCAAAAGCAAGAAATCTGCTTCCTCCTTTGAGCTTAGGAACGTAAGCTTCCATGGCAATCAACCCTTTCGACCTGCTGATTTCACTGCATTTTAGCAAATCCTCCCCGATCGCGGCAAGCCGGAGCTTTTTCTCGTCATAACTCCCAACCTTTTCCACCGGTATCAGGGTTCTGCCCACCAGCTCGTCAATGCTGCACTCGAAAAAATCAGCCAGTACCCACAACATTTCGATGCTTGGATTGGACAGGTTCCGTTCCCATTTGGAAACAGCCGCCGGACTGATGTTCAGTACAGCCGCCAGCTGCTCCTGGCTCATTCGCTTTGCCATGCGCAGGGAATATATTTTTCCGCCCATGGCCACTCCGGGATACTTTATACTTTCCATTCTGATTTCCTCCTCCATATATGATATTGCGAATTTAGGCAAATGGTACTTAGGCAAACGCTGATGAAAGCGCTTCCTCAAATGACGCTTACGGTTATGCTTTGTAAGATACAGTTTACTGTTTCGCATATCTAAAGTCAAAGGACAAATCATTGAGTTTTTCAACCGGTGGTTTTGCAAATCCTAAAGTTCTCGGTCTGAGGGGACAATTCGCAGAAGTACCTCGGTGCACTCCGGGATAATGCCGTCGTCCGCAATAAAAGGAATGCGGTATTCGCCGCACTGGTCGTCGGCGGGAGTCCAGCTAAACTCCCGCTTTCCTTCGTCAAAGAAAGCGCCTTTGGGAAGCCTGCCGCAGGACAGGCTCAGGGAAACCTCCGTGCCTTGCACACTGTAGTTGGAAATCACCGTTTCATTGTAAATAATGCCGTCATCCGCCTCATCGGAAATATCCGTTGCCGGATTTCGGACAGTCAGTGCGAAGGATACTGTATCTCCCACGGCAGCCGTAATCGGAGCAATCGGGCAGATATAAGGGCGGTGAACCGTCAGGGGGAGCGGATAGTCGTCGGTGTCAACATGGAAGCGGTATCCGGTATCGGTGCAGGGAACCGTCGGATAGGGGTACAGGCTGTCATGTGGCGTTCCGGGTGCGGGCGCGTTGACCTCGATGATTATGACATCCGATGTGGTATCCGTCTGCAGGTCGGAGACAGTTGTGGTAAAATACGGTTGCTCCGGAACGTTTTCGGCGTTGGTATGCCTGCGGAAGCGGTTGGTAACGGCGGCAATCGGCGCAATGTCTTTACTGCAATCGGCATGCAGTTGCCGGATGCTGACATTGCGGGCATCATCCAATACGCAAGCGTGCCGCCCGTCGGGAACCTTGCAGGAAATATTGATATTGTGCAGCGTCAGGTTATCCACATGCCTTGCAAAAATGCCGTATGCGGGCAGGATTCCCCAATTGCTTGGTTCGGGATAGACCTCGGGAAGCTCTGGAATATTGTAAGGGTTATCCACCCATGTATTTTTTTCAGGATTCCAATCCGCGCGGGGCAGAAGTCCTTCGTTTTTCAGGAAAAACGTATTTACCAGCCACGGAAGGTTTTGTACCTGAGTCTTTGCATGGAATTGCGAATATTTCCATTCCGTATTGAGCTGCCGCTGCTCGACGGCGTGCGTCATATCCAGACCACCGCGGTATTCCACCGTGATATTTTCCAGCGTAATATTCTTTAAATGGGAATCGGTAAGCCCCATAAGCAAAATCGGGTATCGTGGGTCGGCATTGGTGATTTTCACATTACTGATATAAACGTTTTCCACGCGTGCCGGCTCTTCGCAACCGATGGCGTTGGCATAGAGGGGAAGGTCTGCCACACGGATTTCCCGTGAGAAATCCGTCTCATAGGTGTGTGTTGCTTCATCCCAAATCTTCCGGTAATATTTTCCATCGCGCGCGGTATAATTTGCCTCGTTTAATGCAGTCGGGGCTGCGTTATCCACAATGTCAAAATAAGAGTGTCCGTCCACCGTGACCCGCTTGGTGCGGTTGTAGTGCGGCGCATAGCGTCTGGCAGGATAGCAGTGATAATCCTCGGTATCGGGCAAAATCCAGCCCTCGTTATCCAGTCGGACATTGCCGGTGCCGCAGGGATAATCCTCCCGTGTGGTGTTGCCTGTAACGGGAAAGCGCCCGCGTTCTCCCGCGCGAATAAAGACAGGGGAGCTTGAGACATTGTCCATCGTGCAATCCGTGAAAATAATATCCGTGAGGGCGGAGCAGTCAACCGCCTCCAGTGCAAAGCCGCGGGAACGGTCAAACCGTACACGCCGGATCGTTACCTGATGATATCCGCAGGTGGATTCCGTGCCGAGCTTCACGCGTCCCGTCGGGCCGCAGCGGTCCTGTGCAACCAGCTTGTCCCTTGTATAGCTGCCGGCGTAAACGCTCCCCGCGTCATAGCCGCTGACAACACAGTCCTCGATTAGGATATTTTGGGCAGGGCGAAACAGCCCCGCGCCGAAGGAAGCCTTTATGCAGAGTGCGTCATCCGTGAGGGAATTGCAGACCGTGTTGCGCACAGTGACATTCTGACAGCAGTCAATGTCAAACGCGTCGCGTGTCGTGTCAATCAGGATATTGTCCACATAGAGATTGTCACAGCCTTCTGTGATAATCGCGAAATGTCCGCCTATCGTGACAGAGAAATCCGTAAAAACGATATTCCGGCACCGCACAAGCGCAATACCTTTATTGCCAAACCAAGAGCCTCTGTGTCCGTTTTCGGTGCGCATGGACGGCTCGGCGGGGTCCGCGCCCTGAAGCACATAGGTCAGGAGACCGCTTTCCTCGTCAAAACGTCCCCCTGTGAAAAGCCCCTTTCCGTAAATCATAATGTTTTCCAAGTCCGCGCCGTAGACAAGGCTGTTGGCAAAGTAGGAATGACCATGGTCCTGCAGGCCGACATACGGATTAACCTCCGGCTCATCATAGTTTCCGCCTTCTCCCGTCTGTGTTTCGCTAAGATCGGTAATGTCGGTCATGGCGGCGGCAATGACGGCCCCCTCCTCAAGGAACAGATTGATATTGCTCTGCAGGCGGAGGGTATAGGTATAAAAGGTTCCCTTGGGAATGACCACTGTTCCCCCCATGACGGAGGACGCCTTTTTAATCGCCTCGTTGATGGCGCAGGTATTCGTCTGCGGAGCGGCGTCCGTGGACGCGCCGAAATCCGTGATGTAAAAATGTGTTTTCCTGACAAGTGTGTCAGGTCTTATCGTGGCGCCTGTCGCCTCGGGTATTGTCGTTTTGTGAACCATGTCAGACTCCTTTGCAAAATAGATCAAATTATGTAACTGTTCAGCCATGCTCATTCATAAGTTGTCGATTGGTATCATTTGATAATTCATTTGGATTATTTCCGACAACTTATTTCATGTCGGGCGACTGCCGCGAGGGTCATATACCCCGCCCTTTAGGGCGTTTCAGATTTGATGTTCCGTTGCTTGCGGCGGGGTTTTTGACTTTGCATGGTTGAACTGTTACCAAATTATTATAAGTATACAACAAAACAAGGGATATGAATAGCTAAAGTTTATGGCCCGAATAGCCGAAGTATATAATAAATGGAAATATAATGCAGTCGGAGGATTTCGGAGATTGTTTGTGCCGCCATGGGCGGTGATAGAGAAAGGTGTGACAGAAATATGGGGATAGGGATGGGAATAGGAATTCGTTCGAATGATATGGTCAAGAAGGTAGTAACCCTCAGGCATATTGACGGGAGCGTTGCGGGGCGGATAACCACAACAAAGTCGAATAGCAAAAACATAAAAAAGAAGAAGCGTCTGCCCTATAATTTTAACAAAGTATCCAATCAGATTTTGATGTCAAAGAGTTCCAACAATGCGCGGGCTGCGCAGTCAAGCGCGCGGAGGATGACGGCGGTGCTGGCACAGCAGCTGCGCAGCGGCGAGTATGACGACGAGGATATCAAAAACGCGTTGGTTCATGCGAAGCGCATGGAGCGGATTGCCAAGAAGCGTGTGAAGCATATGATGGAGGAGGAGCGTGCCAAAGGCGGAACCTGCTTTATTCAGGAGGAGCAGAAGGATTCTGATGATATGGAGCTACTTGAGGAGGAGCAGGGCACCGAGATGACCGACGAGGAGCTGGAAGAACTCATGCAGGAGGTTGAGGAGCTTATGCAGGAGACCTTGCAGGAATTGGAGGAGACAGAAGGGCTTCGTGATTTGGCGGATGAGATGATGACCAGCGTGCAGAAGGATATGGCGCCGGAGGATTTGGACCGCCTCAAGAAAAAGCACAGAGCCGACGAGATGCGGGAGGTTATGGAAGCGAACATGAAGTATCTCAAGGCGCTGTTTGACAAACTGGAGAGAGAGAAGCGCGCCAATGCAAACGGCAGTGGCAGCAGTAGTAATAGTGGCGGCACGTCCGGGCAGTCATCAGGCTCACCGCAGGGCGTGTCCATGGAGATTATGGGGAATGATGTGCCTGTACAGGCGACAGAAGCTCCTGTTGAGGTTGAGGGTGGCAGTGTGGATATATCCGTGTAAGAATAGGTTCTCGCCAGGGGATTGCGATAGCGATAGCGTAAATCATTTGAGAAGGAATATGCGACAGCGTAAACCATTTGAGAAGGAGTTTGCGACAACGTAAACCATTTGAGAAAGAATATGCCGCGCTTGCGCGGCATATTCTTTGAACGCAAGCTGCCGAGCTTGCGTTTTTTTACCGGATCCCCTCCAGAAATTCCGTTACATCAATATCTTCCGACAAAGTAAAACCATATTGCCAGTCGTCCACCATGGTCATAACAATTACAGGGCGTTTCTTCCATTCATTAAACTGCGCCTCATTCTTCAACGGCTCAAATGCCCCCTCCGAAAGAATTTCCTGTATGGCACGATATTCTTCATAAGTGTAATCCTGCGCCAACTGCATTACCTCATAGGTAATACCGTTGACCGGAATCTCATAATGACTGTACATTTTATTAGCAAATGCCATGGCAGTCGCATTGGACAATTTGCTGATGGTGAACATGTAGCAGCTGTCTCCCTTCCACATCTCTGCGCTGAGGAACACGTCATCCGGAGCCATTTCTCCGATGTAATCAGCGCCCTGCCGATATTCGTATTCTCCCAAGCCAAAGGAGGGCAGTAGGACCTCAAGAGCCTGAGCTTCCGATAATTTGGAATAGAACTCCGGATAGTATGCTTCCCATTGTGTCAAAGCAGCTCCGGAGCCTGCAGACGGTTTGTCCTGATTCCATTCACTCAGCTGAAAGAATGCCATGGTGGCAGTGACATTCTCAGCCTCTAAGACGCTGTAAGAAACACCTTCCGAAAACAGCGTTTCCAGGGCATGCAGGGTATCTTTTCCCCAAAGCAGTATGCCGGCGCAAAGAAGCAGCGCAGCGGCGGGAACCAGTGCTTTTCGATACCGGTGGTAATGCTTTTGACACCTTTGTTCAGCATAGCGTTTGCTTTCTTTCCCTGATGTCTGCTGTCCTGCCATGGACGCATGATACATTTCCTCCGTCAGTTTTTCCCGCAGCGTTTGCGGGCAGCTGATTCTGCCGAAATCTCTCTGATATTTTTCCTGTATGTTACTCATCCCAAAAATCCTCCTTATTTAAATGCTGTGCCAATCGTTTTTTGGCCCGGTTCAGCCGCACGCAGACCGTGTTATAGCTGATTTTAAGCAGTTCTGCAATCTCTGCAGGGGAATATTCCTCCATATAGTGAAGATGCAGCACCGTCCGGTCCTTCTCCGGCAGACGGAACACTTCCTGCCAGAGGGCTTCTTTTTTCAACTGTTCAAAGATTTTGTCTTCCGCTGTGACTGCCCCTAAGGCCTCCTCCTGAAACGCCTCCATCCGGATCCTTCTCACCTTCCAAGGGTTTTTGGACAGATTTGTACAGAGATTACAGCACACCCGAATCAGCCATGCCTTCACATGCTCCTCAGAATCCGGACAATCATAATGCTCCACCAGCTTTAAGAAGGTCTGCTGGACAATGTCCTGCGCTTCCACCGAATTGCCTGTGCGCATCAGAGCCAAACGGTAAAGCATGTCACTATATTCACATATGACGGTTTCTATCTGTTCTTTTTCCATTTCCTTCTCCGGAGGCTGCCGGACTCCTTTCTGCTGTGTGCTGCTTTCATTATATAATACAAACAAGTCGGGAAAAACTTACATGGGAATGAAAAATAATTTACACGGTGTACGAAAGTTTCTCGAAAATAAATAAAAATTGTAGTATAATATTTTGTAGGATTTGGTATTTTTTTGTTTGATGATGAAGGAAGAGATTATTTCAGAATCTTATAGAAAATTATGGACACTTTTGGTTAAGAAAGATAAGCATATATGATAAGAGAAAACAGGCAAAAATAGCGCCTAATACCATGGCAAGGCTTCAGAGAGATAAAGAGGTTACTCTTGAGATGTTTGAAAAAAATTGTAAAATTCCGGATGCTAATATGGAATATGTAGTTGGTAAAGAATAGATTAATAGATACACATGAAATGAGGTAGAAAGATGGCAATTAGATTGTGGCCTCAAGATTATGAGAGAAAAGAACATATTACAAAAGCAGAAAAGGCACTGTTGAGAAATGCGGCACGAAATTTTAGAAACGGTCATATTGTAGTGGGCATAGATCCGCTTGGAATGAGTAGTGATACGGTGAAAATGGGTATGTACATATCGACTAGTGAAGGGCTTATTACATATTCATTATATCAAGGGAAACTAGATCCTGAAAGTGTTTCTGGTTATAAATATTATGTGGAAATGGTAGAAGAAAAAATTTACGATCGTCTTTTGGATTCTAAGGTATTAATAGTTAGAAATGGAGATTACAAGACTTTAAAATTTCCATATAAACATATTATTATGTTTCCAGATGAAAAGATAGGAAGTGTTGGGGCAATGTCAGACCAGATGAGAAGACTAGTTAATTACGCAACCTATGATTTTTTTAGACCTATTACATCAAAAGGAAACGAAAAGACACTGTTGGAGTTTGGTATTTTTGAAGGGATAAGGAAACCATATGATAATACATTTAATGAAATAACAACTCAAGAATGTTGTGCTATTTTTGAACGCTTGGCTCCCGAATATACTGTTGTAATGAATGAAACAGAAAAAGTTCAGGTTCCTGAAAAGAAAGCAGTTGTCGTAAATAAGGATATGCGCATTACAGGAAAAGAAACAGAGTACAAGACATTTTTTTTGGATGAATATCAGGTCGCACAAGTAAATGATATGGGAAAAGGGCATCGAGTTATTCTCGCAAATCCAGGAGCGGGGAAAAGTGTGTTACTTTTATCAAAAGCATTTAAATATGCAAGTATGTATAAGGATACTAATACGCTTCTTACTTGTTACAATAGCAATCTTGCTGATTCATATAATTTTAAACGAGCATGCGCCAATTTTGGTGATAATCGCAATTTGCATATAATGACTTTTCATAAATTAGTTAAAAAAATTTATGAAGAGTGTTTACTCACACATTGTAATTCCAATATTGCTACTGAAGAAGAAATAAAGAAATGTATTCAGTTGGTTAAAGCTGGAAAAGTAAGCTTAAAGTTTAAAGCAATATTTATAGACGAAGTTCAAATCTTTGATTCGTTGTATTTAGAGTTATGTTACCTTTTGCTTGACAAGAATGATTCTGAACATGTGTTTCTAATGGCTGGAGATCTTAATCAGGCTGTGAGAAAGCTTAGCCGAAAGGGTGATGCACCATGGAAACGAATTGAAGGTGTGAATTTGGATTTTACCGGACGCGTACGTTATATTGAAAAGAATTATAGAAATAGTAAAGGTATTGCAGAATATATTGCAAATATGTTGACATTAATGAACAAGCGATTATCTATGCTTGACCTTATTAATTCACTGGAGTATGAATATAACTCGTTCAAGATTGGCAATAATCCAACATTGGCATTAAAAGTAAAAATCGGAATTAATAGAATGAACATTAAGTCGGAAGTGGCAGAAGCAATTAAAGAGATTTCGTTAAAATATAAGGTGGCGTATTCAGATATAGCAGTTCTTTTTCCGTATAAAAAGCACAGTATTGTGAAATATAATTTTTTATATTGGATTGAGGATGTATTGAAAGAGGCTGGAATACCGTATTCTTTGATTGTTTCATCTGAAGAGAATTTTCACGAAAGAAGGCGGTATAGTCAGACAACAGGGATAATTTTGTCAACAATAGACTCTTCTTTGGGATTAGATTTTAAAGCGGTTATTTTTGCGGGATTATATCCGTACAATTTTGTATTTGAAGAAAATGGAACGAAAAAAGAGATTTCCTCGTGGGCAGCAATAAAAAATATGACTGATGAACAGCAAACTAAAGTTCAAAGTCAAATGAGAGCAATTTATACTGCGTGTTCTAGAGCACGTGATGTTTTATATGTGTTGAGTGATATTAATACAGGAACACCTATGGAGGAAATACTTAAGAAGTAAGGAGCAGAGTTATGGCGAACAACTATAATATTATGGCTGATTATATTGTTACAAAATATATTGAACGTATTTCAGGTGATGATATAGAAGATACATTTGTGGATGAGTCTCTGGCAGAACGAGTGATGGTTGGGAAATTGGCAGAAAATCGAGTGGATGAGGGATTTTATGGAGGATATATAGAAAATAATAACACTCGATTTGAAAGTGTACCATCAATTAGTCTTTCTTTTATTGTAAAAAAGAATCAATCTGGAGTTTTATATGTTGTGCCGAAAGGATTGCTATTTTATTCTGTTGAACCAGAATATGATAAAACCGTAGAATACTTATTGCAAAAATATTCAGAGAAAGATAATGTGTCGTATACAGAGATAAAACAACTATGTGATTGTTACCCAGAGGAACGATTTTACCTTCCGCTTACATATAAGAAAGTTCGTATAGAAGATGAAATGGGGGAAGGAATAGCAATTTGTTTAAATTCTATTACAGAAAATACATTTCACCTTGAGCAGAGGATAGGTGATAAACTGAACTTCTTGGCTGAAAAGATCCTTGATGAGATTTGTATAGTGCAGACTGAGAGGGTGACATTTTTTGATATAGCCGATAGAACTCGATTTCATATGGTAACTTGTGCAAGAAACGAAAAAGCTCAACCTAGATGGGGAGTTGATATTTATTGCAATGTTATTGATGAAGGGAATAATTATCGGTTCTTGATGCAAATGGTAAACAAAACGTCTGTACATGGTGCAAATAATATTGGATATCTTCCGCAGATATTTAATGCGGGATTGCGTATAATTGGAAATGAACAAGTAGAGTTTCAAGAAGTTAAGTTGAATTATTTTAATAATAGTTATAAATCTAGAATTCCTGTGTATGCAGTTGCAGAGAATACATCTGCAGAATATTGTGGTGAGAAAAATGAAATAAATACGGACAATATACCTAAGTATTACCAGAAAAGACTTAAGACAAAGGATAATTTTAACCATTACATAACATTTGAAAATTTGATTACAGATCCTATAGGTAATCTAACATACATCTATAATGCAATGTCCGAAGATTATGAGAAATGTTGTGTTGAATTTAAAAATACGCACTTTTCATCTGAAGTGGCTAGGGAAAAGTTTCAAGAATCATTAAACGAATATCAAAGAGAGATCAGTAGGTTTAGAAAAGGAATTATTCAAATTGAATACAGAGATTATGTAAAAAAAGCTTTTTTATACATGAATAAGACTTTTCAGACAAAACTCGATGGTGAGCATCGGTTAATCAAGGGCTGGCGCCTTTTTCAGATAGTTTTTATTGTTTCATTAATTTGTGAGATGATTAGAAGTGAATATAGAGAGGATAATCGTATTGCTGAAGCGGACCTGGAAGTAGCAAATCTATTATATTTTCCGACTGGTGGAGGTAAGACAGAGGCGTTTTTAGGAGCATGTGTTTTCAATATGTTTTTTGATCGTCTCAGAGGGAAAGAGGATGGTATTACAGCTTTTTTGAAATATCCATTAAGATTACTGGCTGTTCAACAGTTAGACCGTGTTTTGACAATTGTTATGAAAGCAAATATTGTACGTTCTAAAAGTGATGAGTTAGCTATGAGCAATCCTTTTCAGGTTGGTTTTTTTGTGGGTAAAGGAAATACTCCTAACAAAATTGACTCAAAGGAAACTTTAAGTGATAGAGGTGAGAAACATAAATCCAAAGATTTAATTCTTGAAAGCGATCAAGACACATTAAACGATTATTACCGGTTTATTGATACATGTCCAATATGTGGAAAGAAAGAGATAAATGTGAAATTCAACAGAGAAATGTGGAAGTTAGAACACGTATGTGATAATCCGAAATGTTGCGCAGGAGTCCTTCCGCTTTTGATAGTAGATAATGAAATTTATAGATACTTGCCTACTGTTATAGTAAGTACAGTTGACAAAATGGCAATGTTGGGTACAACAAATGAGTTTAAGATGTTATTTGGTCAAGTGAAAAAGAAATGTCGCATCCATGGGTATAGTTGCAATTCAACTTGTATGTGTGCGGCATGTAATAATAAAAACGCAGTGGAAACAGTAGGCTTGCTAAAGGATCCAATTCCTACATTGTTTATTCAAGATGAAATGCATCTTGTTAAAGAAAGTTTAGGAACTTTTGATTCTCATTATGAGTCATTTATTAATTATTATGCTAAAAAATTGGTTGCAGAACCTCAACAAAAGCAAATTCGTTTTGTTGGAGCTACAGCAACTATATCTATGTATAAAGAACATATTAGAAATTTATATCATATGTCGGGAAGAAGATTTCCTTGTGAATATCCGTCTGCAAGGGTTGGGGAAGATTTTTATTCTTATACAGATGAGAATGATATTACAAGAATTTTGCTAGGATATGCACCATATGGTCGTTCGATTACAGATGGAATGTGGGAATCGGTATATACTATGCGATTGATAGTATATAGAATGATTCAGTTTTATAAAGAAAGTTATAATGAAATCAGCAAAATGGGGTTTGATGGGACAATTGATGAGTATCGAGAAATGCTTCATGATTATTGGATTGAGCTTGTATATAATAATCGAAAACAAGATGCTATGGAGCTAGAAAATGCATTTCAAAATCAGGCGAACAATTATTTAGAGGCTAAGGGTGTGCCTAAGTTTTCTATAGAGCAAATGACGAGTGATGTTGATTTCCAAACTGTAAGAAAGACACTTTTTGATATTCAGTCGAACAGAAAAAAGCTTGAGAGTACAAATCTTTTGCTGGCGACGAGTACAATTTCACATGGTGTTGATGAAGATTCGTTTAATATAATGTACTTTTTTGGTATGCCTAATAATAATGCGGAGTATATACAAGCATATTCAAGAACAGGAAGAAAATATACAGGTATTGTCATAGATATTATTCGCTTGATGAGGGTTAGAGATAGGTCTTATCTAAAAAATTTTGTAGTATTTCATCAGAATAGAGATGACTTGGTTGAATCGGTACCAATTAATAGGTGGGCGAAAAATGCCATATACAGTACTTTGCCAGGATTGTTATCAGGATTATTGATGCAGTATTATACAATTCAAACGAATACAGATAATGTATATCAGGCAGTAAAGGTAAAAAAATGGATTCTTGATGGGGAAATTTCTATAACTGATGTGATTGAGAAACTTTCAGAGGCATATGGTTGTAACGAACAAGAAAAGCTATCTATTGCATACAAGGAAATTATTGCGGAGGAAGTAACAAATATTTTGACTGGTATTCAAAATGGGAATTTTACTACTAATGATTTTTTGTCAGATGCAATAACAAAATTCTCACATGGGAAAAAGAGTCCAATGAGAAGTTTGAGAGATACAGAAGAACAAATTATAATCAAGATATAAGGTGAAGAAAGAATGGAAAGAAGTAAAAATCAAGCAGTATATAGATTCCTTCCAGATATATGGATTTCTGAAAAAGATGATGAAAGTGGCCGCGATGCTCGCGGCAGTGGTGCTGGCGGCGGGAATGACCGCGTGCCAGAAGAAGGACGGCGCGGAGGCAAGCGGCACGGCGCAGAAGTCGGCGGGAACGGCAAAGCCAACACCAGTGAACGAGTTCAGCAGGGTCATCGGGGCGAAAGCCAAGGCTTTGGCAATGCCCACGCCGGTGAACGAGTTCAGCAGGGAGCTGACGGAGGACGCAAGC
>CAMWYL010000032.1 GCA_947178465.1 uncultured Lachnospiraceae bacterium
CGGAGACAACGCCTCCCATCGCGAGTCTTGCCTACACAAAGGAATCTCACGTGCGGACGATTCTGTATCCTTTCGCGGAGTATTCCCCGGAATACCAGGCAATCTCCTGGTGTAAGGAACAGGGAACAGAATGTCGCTTTATGGATCTGCCCTCCGATGTTTTCCTGGCGCTGCCCTCCGGCAGGCAGGACAGAGCGGAGGGTGAGGAGAAACGTATGAGCGTCTATGAACTTCTGGACCGACAGGCGGGCGAGGACGGACATGAGACCTTCTGGGAACGGGTGATGGAACACGCACAGGATGCGGACGGCTACTGCGAAGGGGCCGCTCTGTTTGGCTCCGGTCTGCGCAAGGTCAGTCAGGAAAGGGAACAGGAAGCGGATTGGCCGGAGACTTTGGTGCGAGAAGCTTACATGCGGCTTCAGATACAGAAGGCGCTGGAGGAAGGCTTTGCACCGGAGGAAATCGTGGTCGTCACAGGCGCTTATCATGTGTCGGGGCTTTTGTCCGAGGACGCTCTGCCCATGACGGCAGAAGAACTGTCTTCCCTGCCCCGGGTGGAAGCCAACCATACCCTGATGCCCTATTCTTATTACCGGCTGTCATCCAGATCCGGCTACGGCGCCGGAAATAAGGCTCCTGCATATTATTCCTTGCTGTGGGAAGCCCTGCAAAGGGGCAATCTGCAATACGTGTCGCACGCCTACCTCTCACGGATTGCCGGTTATCAGCGGGAGCACGGAACCCCCGTCTCCTCCGCGGAGGTAATAGAGGCGGTCCGTCTGGCAGACTCTCTGGCGGGACTCAGGGGCGGTAAAGCTCCCGTTCTACGCGACCTGCGGGATGCGGCAGTGACCTGTCTTGGCGGAGGCAGTTTCCCCGCCGTCAGCTTAGCCATAGCAGACACGGAAATCGGAACCGCCATCGGCTCCCTGCCTGAGGGCGTCAGCCGCACCAGCATTCAGGAGGATTTTTACAGACAGTTGAAAGAATGGAAACTGGAAAAGTATCGTGATATCACCGCACAGGATTTGCCCCTTGACCTGCGCGAGAATCGCAGAGTCTCCTCACAAAAAGCAGCTTTTCTTGATTTACACCGCTCCTTCTTCCTGCATCGGCTTCGGGTTCTGGGAATCCACTTTGCCGTTCAACAGAAGGTAAATCAGGACAATGCCACCTGGGCGGAGCATTGGGTGGTACGCTGGACGCCGGAGGCGGAAATCGAGCTGGTGGAAGCGGCGTTAAAGGGGGATACGGTAGCTCAGGCCGCATCCTTTGCCATGAAGGAAAGAGTGGAGACGGCTCCCAATATGAGCGAGATCGCTCTGGTCATTGAAGATGCTTTCACCTGCGGCATGGCTTCTGCGGTTGTCTATGCCACCGCCGCGCTGCAGGCCATGGCTGTGGATGCGGCTTCCCTGGAAGAGTTGGCTGCCACAGCTGACAGGCTGTCCGTAGTGGTGCAGTATGGCGATATTCGGCAGCTGGATGCTGCCCCCTTGGAACCCATCCTGTGTCAGATATTCTATCGCGCCTGTCTGATTCTGCCGGGGGCCTGTGTCTGTGACGATGCTGCAAGTAAGGGGATGGTCACGGCCATAGAGCAATTGAACAGCGCCGCCCTTGCCCATGATTTTTTGGACAGCAGGGCGTGGCCGGACGCTCTGGAAGAAACAGCGAAACGGGATGACTTGAACACGAAGCTCTCCGGATTTGCCGCCGCGATTCTGTTGGAGAGGGGCTGTATGGACAGCGGGCAGCTCAATCTGGAAGTGCAGCGCAGGCTTTCCAGGGGAGTCCCGGCTGAGCTGGGAGCCGGATGGTTTGAAGGACTCGCCATGAAGAACAGGTATGCTTTGATTGCAAGACTGTCCCTGTGGGAGAGCCTGGACGCTTATCTGGACACTCTGGAAGAAGAAGATTTCAAACGGGCGCTGGTATTCCTGCGGCGGGCTTTTGCGGATTTTACCGCCTTGGAGCGCGATGAAATCGCGGAAAATCTCGGTGAGGTCTGGGGGCTGAACGGACAGCAGGTCAGCGAATCCGTGAATCAGGTCCTGCACGAGACGGAACAGAAGATGGTGGAGAGTTTGGAAGAGTTTGATTTTGATTTATAATTGTTCAGAGGAAACAAACAGTGTTTTCGAGGTTGGATCTGAACAGTTACTCAGATTTTTTGAAAGGTGTGTGTGGAATGAATCAGGAGGAGCATATCAAAAGATGGCGTTTGATTCTGGGGCAGGAAAGCCGGGAACGCTTCGGAAAAATGGGTAACGCAGAACTTTCGCCCGAGCAGGATTTGATGGATCAGGCACTTGCCGCCATCTATAACAATACGGGATCAGGCGGTTTTGGCAGCGGCGGCGGAGCCGGAGCCGGAAACGGTCCTTCCAATCCCACACTCAGCAAGTGGTTGGGAGATGTGAGAAGCCTGTTTGACAAGGAACTGGTGACGGTCATCCAGGGGGATGCCATGACCCGTTGCGGCTTAAAGCAGCTTATCTTTGAGCCGGAGCTTTTGGAACATTTGGAGCCTGATGTGAATCTGGCATCCACCATATTACTCCTGAAGGATCAGATTCCGAAGCGCTCAAAGGAGAGCGTGCGTCTCTTTATCCGGAAGATTGTGGACGAAATCAATAAGCTTTTGGAGCAGGATATCCGCAGAGCGGTGACGGCGGCGATTAACCGCAGGAGACATTCTCCCATTCCTTCTGCTGCGGCTTTGGATTACAAGGCTACTATCTCCCGGAATTTGAAGCACTACAATCAGGAGCTTCACACCATCGTGCCGGAGCATTTTTACTTTTTTGACAGAACAAGCACCACCGCGGCTAACAAATGGACGGTAATTCTGGATATCGACCAAAGCGGTTCCATGGGGGAATCGGTTATCTATTCCTCCATTATCAGCTGCATTCTGGCCAGTATGTCAAGCCTGTCTACCCGGATTGTCGCCTTTGACACGAACATTGTAGATTTAACGGAGAAAAGCGATGATCCTGTGGATTTGCTCTTTGGCTTCCAGCTTGGAGGAGGCACGGACATTGACAAATCCGTGGCCTACTGCCAACAGTATATAGAGAATCCTTCCAAGACCCTGTTTTTCCTGATTTCGGATTTGGAGGAAGGCGGCAACCGGGCGGCGTTGCTGCGCAGACTGGGAGATCTGAAGGAGTCCGGCGTGACGGTGGTGTGCCTGCTTGCGTTGACGGAGAGCGGCAAACCGTATTACGATGCAGGTATGGCGCAAAAAATTGCCGGGTTGGATATTCCCTGCTTTGCATGCAATCCGCAGATGCTTCCGAAGCTTTTGGAGCGTGCCCTGCGCGGACAGGATTTGCAGGAATTTCGGAAGGAATTTGAAAAGAGAAAAAAATAAATTGAAAAAGCAGGGAATTTATTCCGGGAATTTATTCCAGGAATTTATTCCTTCATACTGTTTAAATATTGGAGAATTCCCATATATATCGCCCACGCAACCCGCTCCTGATATGCATCCTGTGTCAAAAGCTCCGCCTCAGTGGGATTGCTCATAAACCCGCATTCCACGATCATAATCGGCACGGAAGTTTTTTTCAAAAGATAATAACTATTGTTATCTTTTGCTTCCCGCTCCTTTTCGGGCTTGAGTGTCTTAATCAACTGTCTCTGCATAATCTCCGCCGCCTCTTTACTTTTTGCAGAGTTCTTATAGTAAAATACCTGAACGCCGCTGATGGAGGCGTCGGGATAGCTGTTCTGATGAATACTGACGACAATCACAGGCTTTGCCTCCTCGATAATCGTCAGACGGTTTTTCATATCATGCACTTTTTTATTCGTATCGCTTTCCTTATACAGGCCGTTGTCGTCCGTCCTTGTCATCACCACATGAATGCCCTGCTCTTCCAGGCTCTTCTCCAGCTTCAACGCAATCGCAAGGTTGATGTCCTTCTCCAAGGCGCCGTTGATACCGACCTTCCCAGGGTCCATGCCCCCGTGCCCCGCGTCAATCACTATCGTAACCGGCTCCTCACCGCCTGTCGCATGCTCCTCCAAGACACTTGCAAACTGCGCCGATTCCCTTGCCAACACCGCCATTGCAAGCACCAGCAGTACCGCAAGTATCTTTGTCGTATTCTGACTCTTTTTTTCGCTCATACGCACCCACCGTACATCCGTCATTCTGCTTCCAATATATGCTTTTGCGCGGGATACTATGCCTGCGGGAGGCTCCCAAAGAGGCACGTCCCGAGAGGAAACGTTTAAAAAATTCGGAGATTAGTCCTTGCCTTTTCGATTCTTCTGTGATATACTGTTCGAAATTTACTTTAGGAGACAACGTTATGTATCAGAATAATGCTCTATTTATTTCGATTATTCAGTGGATGCAGATTTTTCACATTACGGTCACAGCCTGATATTGACAGTCAGTCAAGACGCGCATGGCCGTAAGACGAAAAGTCTTATTTGGCTATGCGGTAATCGGGAGGCTATAGAGAGCCGCATGGTATCTACACTAAGGTGTATGTAGCATTGCGGCTCTTTTTGTATCCGCAAAAGCTGCATTCCCAAGAATCATCTTAACGGAAGCCCTAAACAGCAAAGGAGGCATTTCAATGAATGTAATCGAGGCAGAGAATTTATCAAAGACCTTTCGCGTAAAGCAAAAGGAAAAAGGAATGAAGGGCAGCCTAAAGGCAATCCTCCATCCACGGACGGAATCCGTGCAGGCGGTTGACCGGATTTCCTTCACTGTAAAAGAAGGGGAGATGCTTGCCTTTATCGGTCCAAATGGTGCTGGAAAAAGTACCACCATCAAGATGTTGACGGGAATCCTCTATCCCGACGGCGGCGCCGTGGAGGTGCTCGGAATCAATCCTGCGAAAAGGCGTAAGCAGCTCGCCTACAAAATCGGCACCGTGTTCGGACAGAAGGAGCAGCTCTGGACACACTTGACGCCCTACGATAATTTCCGCTTTTTCGGCGCGATTTATGACCTTTCGGACAAGGAGGCGGAGACACGAATCCAAGAGCTTTCCGATATCTTTGAGCTTGACGCATTTATCAACACCCCGGTTCGCAATCTCTCGCTGGGACAGCGAATCCGCTGTGAGCTTGTGGCATCGCTGATTCATAAACCACAGGTGTTATTTTTAGATGAACCGACCATCGGACTTGACCCTGTCGTAAAAGAGAATATCCGCTCGCTGATTAAGCAGATGAACCGGGAACTTCACACGACGATTTTTCTGACCAGCCACGATATCGGGGATATCGAAAAGCTCTGCAAACGCATTATTATCGTAAACAACGGCCGGCTTGTACTTGATGATTCGATGGAGCATTTAAAGTATCACTATTTGAACAAAAAAATCGTGGAGCTGAAGCTTCAGGAGGATGCGCCATTGCCGTCAACGGAGGGCATTACCATCCTGAAAAGAAAGGGCAGCCATGCCAAGCTCGAGATTGACACAAGCGTTATAAAAATCAATGATGCGCTGCACCATATCGACGCCGAACATGTGGAGGATATCAATATTTCAAATATTCCGTTGGAAAACATTATTATGGAAATCTACAAATCCGAGGGGAGGGAACTTGCGGTCTTATGAGAAAATATGTGGTCATTTATCGTTCCGTGCTGATAGAAAACCTGCAGTATGCGGGCAATGTCGCGATGGGCTTTATCAGCTATTTTATTATTATTTTTATATTTATCCACCTGTGGGACTATATGTACGCCTCCCCCGATTCGCTGATTGCGGGCTATACCAAGGAGCAGATGATCTGGTATGTGATGATTACGGAAATGATTTGGTTCGGCACCCGCTCAAACACCATAACGCGGCAGGTCTCCGCCGACATTCGCGGGGGGAATATCGCGTACCTGATGAACAAGCCCTACCACTATACCCTTTATATCCTCGCAAGATATACCGGCGAATGGAGCATCCGTCTGCCGATGTACGCGGCGCTCTCCACACTAATCGGTCTTACAATGGTTGGAGGGCTTGCGAGCTTTCGACTTGTCACATTCCTCGCGGCGCTCCCCTGCCTCCTGCTGGGTGTGACCATCCACGCACTTTTTAAGCTGTGTATCAGCCTGCTGTCCTTCTGGGTTGAGGACGCAAATCCGTTCCAATGGCTGTATGATAAGATGATTCTGGTAATCGGAACGATATTCCCGATAGAAATATTTCCTGATGCATTACAACCGTTATTTAAACTGACACCAATTTATACCGTCTGCTACGGACCTGCAAAGCTGCTGATTGATTTCAGCATGGATAAATATCTTGAAGTGCTGTCGGCACAGATTATCTATCTGGCCGCAGGCTGTGGAATGATGTTCTTTATTTATGGAAAGGGGGCAAAAAAGCTCTATGTCAATGGTGGTTAAAAATGAGCTGCGGGTCTGCCTGCTCTCTGTCAAATACAATATTATGCGCGAGATGCTTAATAAGGTGACGTTTTTGACCAATATCCTTTTTATGGCACTCAACAACGCAACCTTTATCGTTCAGTGGGTTATTCTGTTTTCCCTGCGGGAGGATATCGGCGGCTATGCCATACAGGATGTTATGCTGCTATGGGGGCTTGCCGCGAGCGCCTTCGGGCTGTCGCATATCCTGTTTGCGCGGGTGTTTTCTCTGCCGGAGCTGATTATCAACGGCAAGCTGGACGCTTATCTGGTGCTGCCCAAAAACGTCCTGCTCAGTGTGCTAACCTCCGCCACAAGCACCTCAGCCATCGGAGACTTTCTGTACGGACTGATTATCCTCTGTGTTTTCAGCTTCAGCATCGGGAAATTTTTTCTGTTTCTCTTATTTTCAATAACAGGTGCTGTTATTTATACCGCGTTTGCCCTGCTGATGGGAAGTTTGTCCTTCTGGTTCGTGCGGTCAGAGCTGTTCGGGAGCCACATGGTGAGCAGTATGATCAGCTTCGGAACCTATCCCGACGGTATCTTCAAGGGTATGGTGAAATTCCTGCTCTATCTGGTAATCCCCATCGGCATGGCGATTTACCAGCCGGTGCATATTATGATAAGCTTTGATGCGGGAAAGCTGCTTGTGGTGCTCGGCTACACATTCCTGCTCTCCGCAGCCGCAGTCTTTGTATTTTACCGTGGTCTGCGCAGATACTCCTCAAGCAGTTTAATGGGAGCGAAGGTGTAAAATAAATCGACGGAGTTTTTCGAACACGAAACTCCGTCGATTTATTTTATAATCTGCCAGCTGTTTTGCTACGCCCTTTTGGCTTCCCCGGACATAAAGTACATTAACTGTCTTTCCGATAAATTAATACGGAACAAGGCAGGCTGTTTTCGGGAACAGTCAATTCCCCTGATTTGACCGCACAGACTCCCATAAGCCCTACTGTTTCAAAAAACAGGCAATTGGCCATAACCCGGCCGACAACAGGAGTTACGTTTTCAGGGGCATGAGTCTGCATAATTTTGACTGCATGTTCATACAAGGCTTCATAAAGTTTACCAAATTCTTCCGCTTCCGGCTGCAGAATCTGTCCGATTGCGGCTTTTTCTTCCTGACTCACAATCGGGGCAAAAGGAGGTATTTCTCCGGCAAGTACCCCGGACAGATTTTTTCTGACTTCTTCCTCATTCGTTATCAGCCGGTTTTTCTTTGGCAGAATTCCAAAATCCGCATAAGAAACAGCATAGTCTTTGCTTATTTCCCCGTATCCGGCAAAATTACTGCAGGCATATTCGCTGTCATCCGGCAGCGTATAGCAGGAGCCGTAAACCGTTCCCGTGGCATTGCCATAAATCTTATCCGGTGGAAAGCTGTCTTTATGTTCGGCATGAAACCGTTCATGGCCGTTTCTCATCATTTCATACAGCAGCGGCCACAACAGGCTGTTATCATCACCGTCTGAGCCAAGAAAGCCGAGCCTGCGTATTTCAGGAAGTTTAAGCTTTGCATGGGAAAGTATGACTCCGATATCCGCAGTACAGGCATCTTCCACTGTCCTGATAAATTCATTGACATAGTCTTCCGTAAAAATTATCAAATTCGTCTGATATTTGCCGCCCTGTAGCGCCGTCAGGAGGCGGTATTTCTCCAACAGGGCGATTTCGTCCTCAAGGAAAACGGATGCAACGCCCAGTTCAATTGCCAGCTCCCGTATGGTCATGGGGGTATGGTAGGCGCTAACAAGTATATTTCCCGGGAGCTTCCTGTTAAAAAGATTTTGGTATTCCCAATTACATTTTTCGGTATAAATCACATGAAACTCAAATTTTGCCGGATGATAACTTTTTGCTCCAAATTCTCTTTCCATCACAATACCTTCTTTCAATATTTTTCTGGTTTTGAATAAATAATACTTTACCATTTCAAGGGATATATGGAGCCTTGAAGCAGTTTCAGAACAGGAAAGCCCGTCAAAATAATAGGCAATGGTACATTCTCTGTATTCCCGCGAAAGAAGCGCCAACTCCCTTCGAAGGGCATTGTGTTCCTCAGCTTTGAGAATTTCCCGGGTAAAATCATCCTCGGCAGGCAGCTCTTCTCCCGGCTCTTCAAAAAGGACACGGCTTTTCCTGCGCAGATATTTTTTGTAGGTGTTTGCGGCAATGCCCCAAATATACCCGAAGAAAGCATTATCATCCCGGATTCTCGGCGCGCTTTGCAGGATTGCAAGAATAATATCCCCCGCCAGGTCCTCCGCATCTTCCTTATGGGAAACCCTGGATAGCGAATATGCAAAAATTGTTTTCATATTTTCTTCCACAAGCGCTGAAATCTGTTCCTGTTCCATAAATCTCTCCCTTTAGATAAACCTTTGCCGCCGGCTGACAATGATTTTTAAGTTTACAGGTCGTAAACCGTAATACGGACTCGAAAGCTTTCAATAATATAGTACCAAATAAACAGGGTTGGTTAATAGGAAATTTAAAAAATCGTCGCTCAGCAGCGACGATATAATGATTTACGTTATCGCAATTTTCTATAAAGACTTGGCAGATTTAAAGAGAGGGAGCATACTGCTTTTATTCATCTCCTCAACACACGCCCCACCCCACTGTTAATCAGGAACACCACAATATTCGCCACGACAATCGTTGCGCCGACCGGCGTGGAAAAAAGAATGGCAAGTATAATCCCCACAAGCGCACAGCACACGGAAATAATCGCGGAATAAAATACCACCCCTTTAAAATTTTGAATAACGCGCATTGCCGATAGCGCAGGGAAAATCACAAGCGCGGAGATCAGCAGCGAACCGACCAGGTTCATTGCAAGTACAATAATAACAGCGGTTATTATTGCTATCAACAGATTATATGCCCCCGCATGAAGCCCCGTCGCCTTCGCGAAGCTTTCATCAAATGTCACCGCGAAAATGCGATTGTACAACAGGCAGAACAATGCCACAACAAGCACCGACGTCGCCACACACAGCCAGACCTCGCCTCTTGTCAGTGTCAGTATGGAGGTTGAGCCAAAAAGCGTGCTGCACACATCCCCTGATATATTCGCCGAAGTGGAGAACAAATGCAGCAGCAGATAGCCGACCGCAAGCGAACCGACCGACAGCATGGCAATTGCCGCATCTCCTTGTATTTTCGCATTCTGCCCTGTTCGAAGCAGCAAAATCGCCGCTATGACGGTTATCGGCATTACCACCGTCATACGGCTGCTCAGATTCAGCACGGACGCAATCGCAAGCGCCCCAAACGCCACATGCGACAGCCCGTCCCCGATATACGAAAACCGCTTCAGCACCAGCGTCACGCCCAGAAGAGACGAACACAGCGCAATCAAAACGCCCACCACGACTGCATACCGCACAAACGGATACGACCAATAAAACCGCAATGCCTCTATCATTTTAATCCCTGCCCCTTTCTCAAATTCCTGCGTCCGTCACACCCCGTCACCACCCAAAGCTCTCCAAAAATCGCTGCGCCTATACTCCGCTGTCGTTCCTGTAAAGGACCGCTCCCGTTCGACATGCAAAATATGGCTCGCATAGGAAACCGCCGCCTGAATATCGTGTGAAACCATGATAATCGTAAGTCCTTCCTTATTTAAGTCCCGTATCAGCTGATAAAATTCCATCGTTACCTTCGGATCAAGCCCCGTCACCGGCTCGTCCAGCACCAGAAGCTTTGATGACGCGCAAAGCGCCCGCGCCAAGAGTACCCGTTGCTGCTGCCCGCCCGAAAGCATTCGATAGCATTGCTTTCGCAAATCCCAAATATCCATGCGGCGCATATTTTTTTCCGCGAGAAGTTTCTGCTCCTTATTAAAAAACGGTCGTTTTCCAATACTCGAAAGCGTCCCGGACAGCACGATTTCCCACACGGAAGCGGGAAAATCCCGTTGCACAAAGGTCTGCTGCGGCAGATAACCAACCTCATAGCGCTCCAATCCGTCTCCAAAAGTAATGCTGCCGCCCATCAGCGGTGTCAGTCCAAGCAGCGTTTTCATCAGCGTACTCTTACCTGCGCCGTTCTCCCCCACAATATACCAATATTCCCCTTCATTTACCTGAAAGCCGATATTCTCGGCAACCGCCATTCCGTCATAGCCGAGTACCAAATCCCTACATGTTATATATGCCATTTCGCGTATCCCTTCTGTTACTGTTACAAAATATTCCCGCTATTGCAACGCCGCCTGCAGAACCTCAAGGTTCTCCTCCATCACGGATAAATAGGTAGTGCCGCCCTCAATATCCTTCTTTGAAACGGACTGCATTGAATTCATTGACTAAATTTTCTGATTCCCTGCCACCGTATTTTCAATAATAACATGTGCTATCCTCCTATCAGAGCTTTCCGTCACAAGTACGGTCTCAAGCCCCAGCGAATCCAACCGCTCCGATAACAGCACAACCGTTTCAAAGCTCACTCCTGTCTCCGCGCTGCATCCCTCAAAGGCCGCAAAGCACGTCAGACCGTAGTCCTCCGTCATATACCTGAAGGGAAATCTGTCCGCAAAGACCAGCGTATCCCTCACTGCCGAATCGACCACTTCCTGATACTGTGCATCCAACGCCGCAAGCGCAGAAATATACGCTTCCGCATTTTTTCCATATATATTCGCACCGTCCACGTCCAGCACCACAAGCATAGCCTCAAGCGCATCCACAAGATGCAGGGCATTGTGCAGGGAAAGCCAGACATGCTCGTCATACTCGGTCTCCTCAGGTGCATGCTCCCCCACGGGCCGATGTGCGCCGTGATTATGTGTCTCTTCCCTGAGCTCTGACTCCACCAGCTCCATCATATTCATCACTTGCATCGTCGGATTCACCGACTCCCGCAGGACGTCCTCAACCCATGCGTCGGACTCCCCGCCCACATAAATCAACAAATCGCATTCGGATATGCGGGCAATATCCCGTGCAGACGGCTGATAATTATGAAGGTCACCGCCCCGCTCCGTCAGGAGCATGAGAGAAAACTGCTCCTCCCTGCCCGAAATCAATGTCCTTACCCAATCATACTGCGGAAATGTAGTACATACTATGCTGATTTTATCGTCCTCTGCGGGAACCGTACCGGCGCAGCCGCAAAGTCCAAACACCAAAACCGCCTCTATCCATAATAGCAGCAGAAATTTCTTCATACAGATTTCATTCCTTCACTTTTGCAACTCATTTGCATTTTTAAAAAATATACCTATTATAGAGAGGTTTGTCAAGCCCATATTTCATAAATACGAGGTAAACCTGCAAAATTCCATTACAGTGTCTAAAAAAGCATTTTTTCAGATATATTAAAATGGCAAAAATCGTCGCCCGGGAGCGGCAATTAATAACTTATGTTATTGCAATTTCCCATCAAACAAAGGCGCATGAACCCATACGCCTTTGTATCTTAATTTGAGAAAATTTTTAATTATAACCCTTTGGAATTTCAAGTTCAACCACGATTTGATTCACAAGCCCCACAGCTTCATCAAAGTAAAAATAATAATTGTAGGAGCCGTCCTCGTAACGCAGGTTTCCCGCATCGGTTTCCCGTGCCAGCTTATAATCCTTCATTGCCTCCTTCACCTCATCGGAATTCATACCACGAAAATTGATGCCGTTTACCAAAGCGTTATCTTCGGCCCAATAGGAGCGCTCTTCGGAATTCATGTAAATATCCACCTTATAAATAGTGGCGCCCTGGTATGTTACTGAGCTTTTACTCGGATTATAAAGATAAATGTAAGCGCACGATTCACCGTTTTTATTCTTCATTCCTATAAACCCTGACAGCCAGCTCCGCGCCGGAAGCTCCCCTATTAAATATTCGGTCGGCTCAAATCCTGCGCGCGTCATATCACTCGGGCTTGACTCCCCAATGGTAATCTCCGTCCCGTCAAACGACAATACAGGCGGTGTTCCCTTCTCTCCACTGAACAACAGCGCTAATACCACCAGCACAACGCCCACACATGCGATACCTATTTTCTTTTTCATAATCTGTACTTTGTCCTTTCTTTTCTCTCTTCTCTTTTCCGTTTTATTCTTATTTTAACGGTTTTCGACGATATTCTACCATTGGCAAAGGGGAATGTCAATTCATTCCTTGCGGCAGGAAAATCCCTGTGGTAGAATTTAGAACAGCAAGAGAAAGCCTTGGCGGCCGGAATATGGAGGGATACAGACAAATGGAAGACTACAGTATTCAGAACAAAAAAGCATGGGAATACAATGCCTACGAATTTTGGGTAAAACAATCCGGGACACCCGCCGAACAGGCCAAAAAGGACATTGAGAATCCCATCGGAATGTTAAAACGATATGCAGCCTATTTTGACACCTGCAAAGGTATCCGCGTAGCGAATATCTGCGGCTCCTGTGGGAAAAAAGCGATTCCGCTGGCAATTCTGGGCGCAGAGGTCACTGTTTTTGATATTTCAGAAGATAACAGACGTTATGCACTTGAAGTCGCCGAAGCCGCAAAGGTTGACATAAATTATGAAGTATGTGATGTGTTGGAAATCGACATGTCAAAATACGGTGCGTATTTTGACATCGTTTTTATGGAAGGCGGTGTATTGCACTATTTCCATGATATCGACGTATTCATGCACATAATGTATTCCCTGCTGAATGACGGCGGTCAAATGATATGCAGCGATTTCCATCCATTTACCAAAATATCCGATATATTGGATTTGGAGCAGCCGGCTATGAGCTACTTTTCAGCGGATGTTTTTGAGGGCGAGATGGCGCATGCCCGCTTTTTTGAGGAAGACATCCGTAAGCAGATGCCTAAATGCAGCTACCGAAAATATACGGTCAGCGAGATTATCAATTCCGTTATAAACAGTGGATTTCTTTTAAAAAAGTTCGACGAACATCCCGCCTGGACAAATGACCGGCTGCCGGGAGAGTTTACCATTATCGCGGATAAGCCCTTTGAAATGAAACAACCACACTATAATCAGGAAACCGAAGCCGCCATGAAAGAGGACAAAACCATTACGGATGGGCAAATACAGGCAAAGCATTATTCTCGTGCTCATGCGCTTTTTAAAGAATTGGATGCTGACACCCTTTAAAAGGAGGAACCGGAGATGAATCTTTTCAAAAAACTGAGAAAAGAACCGGAAATGAAATTATTCTTTCAGAATCTGACAGGCAAAATCGAAGAAGCCGTAAGAAACGATGTGGAAAAAGCTCTGAAAGAGCTTAACGGCGAAAAAATCTATGCCGCTGCGCTCGTCACGGACAGCGATTGTATCACCTTATATCCGGCATTAAACACCTGTGAATACATGAGAAAAAGAGATTTGGAATACATAGAAATATTGAAGGATCACTTGTCAGAAGAACAAATCCGGAAATTACGAGACGGCACCTCCAGCGTTACCCGGTGGGTTCCTGATGACTGGGGATATCCTGATAATCGGGATAGTGATTTAATCAAAATCAGCGAACTGTTATATGCCAAAGAAAAATCCAATCCGAAAGAATATGCCAAACATATTGATTCCTTCTTTGAAGCAGTCACTTCCGCATTTAAAAATCTGATTGAAACAAAAGCTTTCGGTGAAGCTTCCGAAACGATTACCTGCTTTATCTCCATGTCGGATGACGAAAGAGCCCCTGCAATTGAAAATTTTTCAGCGAAGCTGCTAAATTCAGAAGCTGTATATGAAGCCTTTTTGAAGCGTTCCTATGATATCTGATAATAAAGCCGGTAGCGTGCAATATTTTGCACAATCTGCCGGCTGAAATTCACCTCAAATCCCTTAATTCGCTGCCATGTATTCCGCAATCGCATCCCAAACCGCTTTATCCTCCAGCCCGAGCTTCCAGCTTGCCACACCGGCAATCCCCTGACTTTGCATCACCTGGAGCTTCACCTCTATAGACGTCCTGTCCTCAATCCAGCACTGATAAAGCGAATCACCGCTCTGATACTCCGCATAATTCTGACAGTATTCCTCCAGCCACACCGGATTTACCCCGTGACTGTCAATCCAGTTCTGTGTCGAGGCCATCGTCAGCGTGGATGCCTTAAGCCCGTTCGGTCCCGACTCCCAGACTCTCGTATAGAACGGTATCGCATTGATAATCTTGTCCTCCGGGGCAACCTTCTTTGTATTGATGATGCCCTCCTCCACAAAGTTAATCGACGCGTTGGAACCAGCCTCGCCGCCACCGGAATAATGCTCATCATAACCCATGATAATCAGATAATCCACGACAATTCCCTGCTCCTTGCGGTTATAATGCGCCGTATACTCCGTAGGCACATTATTGTCCACGGATAACACCACCCCGCGTTTTCTCGTCTCAATGGAAAGCTCTCGCAGGAATTGTACAAAATGCGGTCCCGAATCGCTTCTGACCCGCTCAAAGTCAATGTTAATCCCGTCAATGCCGTATGCATCCACCTGCGCCATCAATCCTTCTATCAGATGCCGCCTGTTTACGGAAGACGAGAACAGCTCCATAAAGTCAACCTCTATCCCATACAAATCCGCGCTGTCCACATCCGTAATCAACGCCCATACGTCAATCCCCCGCTCATGCGCCGCTGCCACATAAGAAGCATTCGCAATGCTCGAAAAATCTCCGCTGCTGTTCGTCAGCCGGAACCATGTAGGCGATACGACATTGATACCCTTTGTCCCGCTGAGCGCATTTGCCAGAAAATCGCCGCCGACCTCCTCAAACACCTGATGGAAGGTAAGATTTATCATACCCTCCTTCTTTACATTATGATATACAAGCTCTTCAAAGCCCGTATCGCATACACGCACGGCGCCGCACTTGTTTTTAATGTATTTGTTCTCCACATACCCGATATACGAATCCGCCGTCTTTACTTTAGACCAATTCTCCATCTCCTCAAGCAGAACAACTTCGTCTCCCGCCGCAAGCGGTACAAGGATATCGCTCTTAATGCCTCCCTGATACCGGAGATTCGTCTTTTTGGAAATTTCCGCATTCGTATAAATCTCCCACTGCGTATAAACCTGCATGTGAAGCGGTCCCTCATACAGGCGATACTCGAAGTTCGCATAATTCTTCACATATTCCGCCGCAATATAGAGCCTGTCTCTGATGCACATCTCCGAGCCCGCGAGACGTCTCTACCTCTCGTATGCCGTGTTCTGCTCGAAAAAAAAAAGGGGGGGGGGGG
>CAMWYL010000033.1 GCA_947178465.1 uncultured Lachnospiraceae bacterium
ATACCATATAATGTAATAAAATTTATCCTTTTTTAATAATCCGCCATGCTGCAAATTTCCCCATTGCCGCCGCGGTCGGAAGCCCGCCCGGTCCCATCAGCCATTGACTTGCCAGCAGCACATTCTCCAAGCCCTTTATTGTCCCCGGCACGGTGACACTCTTAGCCTGCTTCGTCGTCACGAAGCTCATGTACGCGCCCTTATAGGAATTGCAGTAACGGGTATAGGTTATCGGCGTCCAGATATCCAGAATGCGGAGCTTTCCCTTTAGGAAGGCAAATTCCGTCTCCACACGCTCCAGTGCTTTCCGGGCGGTTTCCTTTTTCTGCTGCTCGTAAGCTTCCTTATCCGCATACAACGCTTCCCAATATGTGTAATCAGCCTCCGACTGCGTGAAATTGGACTGCAAAATCATTTTCCCCTCCGGCGCAAATGACGGCTCATAGTCATAAGCTTGGATGCTCATGCGCTGCACTGTCCGGCTCCCCACCCGGAACTTATCGCACGAAAACACCTGTGTTCCCGTAAGCTCAGGGAACGCGCCGTCTACTGCGTATGCAACCTGAAATCCGCTGCCGACCGGATAGTGCTCTCTTTCTTCGTACAGTCTGCGCAGCGCCTTAGGCATATAGCTGTCTGGCAAAAGCGCACGGAACGTATAATCCGTATCACACGCACACACAATATAGTCCGCGTCCACGCTCTTCCCATTTTCCAACAAAATGCCTTTCGCCCGCTTTCCATCCAAGAGCACCTTGCTTACCGCCGTATTGGTGTAGAGCACGCCGCCCTGTTCCTGATATTTCTTTGCGATGCGTATTGCCATCTCCAACGACCCGCCTTTGGGAATATCGCCGTTGCCGCCGGTCACCGTTGCATAGGAGACCAGAAACGCGTATGCCTGATAACCTTCGGGCATATAGTCCACAATGGCATGCCGAATCAACGGATGCCGGAAGCGCAGGGCAAGCTCGCGGATGTCCATTTTGCCGTACTCCTTCATCAGTTTTCCCATTTCCTTCATGGACATACCAAGCTTTATAAAGTCCAAGGGATTCATTGCATCAAACGGCTTTTCAACCGGGACAGTCATTGTCTCGGCGAGCTTCACATAGTCCATGAGCTTATTGATTTCCTTTTCATCCTCCGGGGAAAGAGCGAGCAGCTCCCTGCGGGTCCGTTCCTTGTCCCGCCAAAAGGTAAGCGTCTCACCGTTTAATCGCGCAGTGAAAAAGCTCGGCTTCTCATACAGCTCTACCGTATCTCCCAATGCTCCAATCTCCTTCCAGAGCTCATGGAGCGCACTCCCTTCCCGCGTTCCGGTCAGCCAATGAATGCAGTTGTCAATCATGTAGCCATCTCTTTTCCATCCTGTACACTGTCCGCCTGCGATTGCGTTTTTCTCATAAATCTCTGTCTGAAAGCCTGCCTTCTGCAATAAAATCCCTGCCGTCATGCCGGCAATTCCGCCGCCGATAATCACTACCTTTTTCATATGTTTTATCTCCTTCTCACAATATCAACTATCCAATCCGCCTCCGGTAAATCAATTGCCTGATTGGTGGCATATTGTTCCATAATGCCCTGTATGCTGCACCAGAACGCATTGGAAATTACCGGCGGATCGCCCTCTCTGATGGTTCCCTCTCGCTGTCCCCACTGCACAATCGGTACAAACTGCTCAATCGTATTGACCTGTATGGCGATTTCCCGAATGTGCTCCGGCGTTGCCTCGCTCCGCTGAGCCTCCGCCATAAGCACAAACAGCTTTGCCATCACGGGCTGCTGCCGCATATATAGGAACAGCTGCGTGGTAAACTGCGCAAAGAAATCAATCGCATGGTCGTAGGACTGCTCCACCGGATACGCAGTTCCCTCCAGCCCCATGCGCACCAGCTCCTCATATAATTTTTCCTTTGATTCAAAGTAATGGAACAAAAGTCCAACGCTCATATTGACACGCTTTGCGATGTCCGTTATCTTTGTCGCCGCATATCCTTTGCTGACAAACAGTTCAAGAGCCGCATAGAGAATATCCTGTTTGCGCTTTTCCTTTTGCTCTTTTCTGGTGGGCATATGATCACTTCCAATCTGATGAATAATGATTCATTGAATATTCATTCAATAATTTAACATAAAAAACAAGGGTTGTAAATAGATGATAAAAAAATCGAATACAAATGCAATGATACCATTGCATTACGCACCCGATTAATGATTTACACTGTCGCGATTTCCTTTATCTACTCTATGCTAATCGCCGAAAAATCAACTTCAAAATCTTCATATATTCCGGCTTTCACTTTATCCTTAAATGTATAATCCGCCATTTCGTCATGTTCAAAATCGTAAACCGTTATAAGATTGCGTTCATAATCCACAATCCAATATTCCCTGACGCCGGCCGTCCGATACTTGAATAATTTCTTGTTATAATCCATCGGACGACTTGACGGTGACACAATTTCCATAATCCAATCCGGTGCGCCCTTACACCCTTCGTCTGTGAGTTTATCTTTATCACATATAACGGATATGTCAGGCTCAAGATAAATTTCATTGTCGGCATTCAAAAATACTGCAAATGGTGATGGATATACTTCACATTTTCCATTCTTACCGTGAATATAATTTCCTATTGTCCAATCCAAAAAATGTACAAGCTTTTGGTGGATTCTGCCCGGTGTTGCCATCATATATAATTCACCATCAATCAGCTCTGCCCTTTGTCCGTCCGGTAAATTGTAAATATCGTCAATGGTATAATTCTCTGTTCCCCTTGCTGCATCCATTTTAACATGCTCCTTTTCTCCTCCCTCAAGATGTTTCTTCAATACATTTAATGCCTTTCACATCTCTACGAATTCTCCCGTGTACCATATGGGACACTTTCTTCTGCCACCATAGATAAATATTCTTTGGCCTTTAAGTTGTAGCTTGCACTACTTAAAGGCGAATCAACATTAAATTTCTTGAAATTCTCTGCCTGTGCCATTACCTTTTCAAACACTTCTTCATCCCATTCAGGAGGATAACCGTTTTGATAAAGAAGTACCGTCAAATTCATATTAAGCTGATTTTTTATATCATCACGAGTAGACCAATCAGCATATTGCGCTTTATCATCCACAAGCTCCTTTATCTTCTTTGCAAGCACCAGACACTTTTCATCTGCATATGGAAAGCCATGGTTATCGCGAACTTTTACTAAAATATCATAAAATGCTTTTTCTTCATACGTTATTCCTAATTTTTCATACGAAGCTTTATCCTCTTGCAAATCACGGAAAATACTCAGCAATTTATCCGATAAGTCATCCACAAAATCTGCAACAGTTTCACTAACAAATACCAACTTATCTCTGCTGTTGTATGCTTCAACAACTTGTTTTAATCGCTCATCAAACTCAACCGCCTTTATCTTATTTGTTTTGCCATACGCAGCAATTGTCTTACGGAGCAATCGCAAAAGAGCATTGAATTTTGTTATTGGCATTTTAACTGTGCTTAGTTCTTTTAGAAATTCATCACTAAATAAATCAATTGACTGATTTCCATTTACAATGTTTTCAACCCCTGTACAAGTAATCGCTTCACGCACCATACTTTCAACGACACGATTCATAATCTCTGCATCAGGGGCATCTCCTTTTGTCTGTTTGTATATAATAGAGCGAATCGCCAAATAAAACTGTGCTTTTGCCATTTCTTCATCAGTAAGCTCTCCTGAAGGAAAACAGATATTATAAGCTCCCTTCAACCTACGGGAAAGTCCCATAAACCTTGTCTGCATTTCTTTCTTAAGCTGAATGTATTCTGCCGCAATATTTAGACAATGCAATCTTTCAAGTGGTTGTCCGGCAAAAAATTCAGTTGCATCAAAATGAATCATCAATTCGTCAATCAATGCCAAGTGATTACGAAAGATACCTAATGACACATTTAACTCATCAATAGGACTCTCTTGAATATTTCCATACTTCTTTACAGCCTCCATCATATTATTTCTAATGCCAATGTAATCAATAACCAATCCCTTATCTTTACCGTCAAACACTCTATTAACACGCGAAATCGTCTGGATAAGCGTATGTTTCTGTATTGGCTTATCAATATACATTACTGCTAATGATGGAACATCAAATCCTGTAATCCACATATCTACCACAACTGCAATTTTGAAGTTGGAATTGTTGTTTTTAAACTGCTCATCTAACTTCTTACGATAATCTTTTGTACCACATGCCTCATGCAAAGCCCTTATGTCATCTTTTCCCTGTGTTGCAACCATGTTGATTTTCGGCAATGCAAGCAACTTATTTTTTTGCTCTTTCGTAAGAACAGATTCGTCCTCCGCTTTTTTCGGAATTCCCCATTCGGGTCGTATCACTTTAATCTCATTCAATACATCAAATGCTATCGTTCTGTCCACACATACAATCATCGCTTTTTGCACAACTTCCGGTTTTTCTGCACATAATGTTTCGTAATGTGTAACGATATCGAATGCCAGTTTCTTTATCCTGTCCGGATGCCTCAAAATTGCTGTCATTCTGCTCATAGCACGTTGACTTGTCTCAATTTGTTCTTCTGTCGAACCCTCTAGTACACATTGATCATAATATTTCTGAATTTCCTTTGCCTGTTCTTCTGAAACGATGACTCTGGCAAGTCTTGGCTCATATGCAATCCGCACTGTTATTCCATCTTCACTAGACTCCTTCATTGTATAACTGTCAACAACTTCACCAAACACTGTAATTGTTTCATCAATCGGTGTTCCCGTAAAGCCACAATATGTAGCATTCGGAAAACTATCCCTTAAATATTTCGCAAAACCATACGTCGTAAACACACCATCATCTGTTTTCTTCAATTTGGAACCAATACTTGTTTGTGTTCGATGTGCCTCGTCTGATATACAGATAATATTATGTCTGTCAGAAAGCAATCCGATAGACTCACAAAATTTTTGTATAGTCGTAATATACACGCCACCGCTTTTCTTGTCTTTTAAAGTTTTGCCCAAATCTTCCCTGTCTTCAATACTTCTTACATCATCTTGTCCGAGATATTTCTTTGCTGTCACAAATAATTTGGAAGTCTGCGTGTCCAAATCTTCCCTATCTTCAATCAGAATAATTGTAGGATTACTAAATGTCTCACTGTACCGTAATGCAATAAGACGCGATAGAAACATCATTGTATAAGTCTTCCCACATCCTGTCGCTCCAAAATAAGTTCCGCCCTTTCCATCTCCATAAGGTTTCAAATGTAATTTTATATTTTCAAGCATTTTATTTGCCGCAAAAAATTGTGGGTATCGGCAGATAATTGTCTCTTCCTTTTGGCTGTTGTCTGGATAAAATATAAAGTCCCGCAGAATTGCTATGATGCGCTCTTGGGAAAACGCTCCCGTAACCATCGTAAATAAAGAACTGATTCCACTTGAAACTTTGTCCTTATCATTTGCTTTATTCCATGAGTAGTAATACTCATATGCCGTAAAAATACTTCCTAATTTTGTATTCGCACCATCACTGATTACGGAGAGGAAACAATATTTCATTAGATTTGGAACATCCTGTTTATAGCGAATCGTAATTTGTTTCCATGCATCAAAAACAGTGGTATCTTCTTCAATCGCTGTTTTAAATTCACAAATTCCAATTGGAATACCATTGATAAATATTAGTAAATCAGGACGCCGCAAATGTTCCCCTTGTACAGAATACTGATTAACTACTTTAAAAATATTGTTCTCAGGATACTCATAATCTATATAATCAATATGTAGAGCTACCCTGTTTACATCATCACGCACTAAATCAAAACCTTCATTTATAAGCCAAAATGTGTCTCTATTTCCTGCATACAATGGTGAAGAGGGAATTAATGCCAACATATTAATTATCTTTTTCATTTCTATATCACTGATGGATTCAGAAGCATATCTGGAATTAATATATGAACGCAAATCATCTAACAACAGAATATCATCATATTTTCTGTGAATGTTTTCTCCATGAATGTATGTATATCCCTGCTGCTCAAAGATTTCTATGATAGCTTTTTCAAGCTCGACCTCTGTGAATTTGCCACGTTCAAATATGTAATCCATACTACTTATCCCCTTTATTATGACATCCGCAAAATAAATGTTTTTATCAAATACCCATCAATTAAAAGGCAATTCTTCATCATATATACTGTCAACCACCGGAATGTTACCAACTCGTCCATACAAATTATTCAAAATAATTTCCCTTAATCCATTTGTCTGTTTCACAAAAAAGTCATAAAATTGTCTTACATTATCCACCAAAATTTGTTTTTCATAATATGTATAGGCTGACTTTATAAAAATGTTTATCAATTTTGTTTGTTGAGAAATATACTTTTCCAAAGCATTATCTCTTAAAACCTCCTTTAATTTTTCAACTATTACAGAAGTATCCCTTTCCACAACCAGACTATCTTTTATCTTGCACAACAAGTTACAAAAATCAGTGGCAAAATTTTGATAAATTATTTTTTGTTTTTCTGTAAAATTAATATTTTCAAAAGTTTGCTCTGCAATTTCTTTCTGAAGCAATTCAAATGAACCTATTCTTTCGTTAGGTTGAACTGTAATCATTTTGTCAAGTAAAATTGAATATTTAAAACAGTCTATATTGTACTTTTCGATTAAATTCTTTATTAAGTATCCAACATAAAAAATCTCCGTCTTTACATCATATACTTCCTCCCATATCTCCCGCGGAATTTGGGAAGCCGGCCAATTAAGCAATATACTTGCCCGCTCATCAATCTCATCTACATTAAGTTTTTTACCAAAACCAAAATCAATTATTTTTACAGTTCCCGAATTATCAATAAGTACATTTCCCGCCCTTACATCCCTATGCAAAATCTTGTTCTGTTCCAGATATGCAAAAGCATTTATAATTTGAACAAATACCGAATTGATGTGTTCTCCTTCTTCAAATTGAAAATACTCATCTATATCCCTGCCTTCAATATTTTCCATTATAATATACCCTGTTTTATTCTTAGGATATAAAAAATAATCAAATATTCTCACAATATTATTATTATGCACAGAATACATTATCTTAATTTCATCAACAAAACGATTGTAAAATTCGTCTCTATACTCTTCTTGTTCCGGCTCATATTTTTTACACACAAACGTTTCATTTATGATAGTATCTCGCATTAATATTGTTTTTCCTGTTCCACCATGTTTCAGAGCTCTTATAAATTCATAGCTTTTAGGTTTACAAAATTTAATTTCCTCTCCACTTTTCATTTCATCGATATTTCTTACCATACAATTTCCCTTCATTCAAAATCGCATCCATTTATTTCAACAGCAATTTCAATGGTTATTGAAATTTTGTAAATATCCATATGCTCTCTGTCTACCTGCGTACTTCCCGTCGTATTCCTTTTTACATTAGTTTCCACAAATGAATCAAAACAAACAGTAACAATTACACATTAGCTTCTTCTAATGAACCTTTAATTAGAATAGGACATAAAACATTAATCTGTGTCTTTAATTTTTCATTTATATCACGCCTTGTTGTATATACATTATATATTTCTACTAACGCTTTTTGCTTTTGAATATCCGGTATTGGTATTTCAATCTCACAAAATCTTTTTTTCTCCATTCCGCTTCGCACATTTGTATCACTCAAAAACCAAGCATATCTATCTGTTTCATCTCTGGAAAGCCACATCATAGCATACTCGGGTAAAATTCTATCACTTATCAGCTTAAATACAAAATATGCTGGTGATACAATAATCGGTTTATCCTCCTTCTGCAATGCAATAGGCACAGCTACATCTCTGCCAACATGCATAAGATTGCATGCGAACTGTCCCTTACTCACCATTTTGTATTTTGACAAATCTGCTCCATTTGCCACTGATGGCATAAATTTTTTCTCTTTATTTACTCCATGAACTGTTAAAATAGCATTATTATTTCTAATATCAACTTCTTCTATTACATTTCCTAATAAAGCACGTTTTTCACTATATTTAAATTTTTCAATTATGACATCAAATGATATCTTTAAATCTTCCAAACCACGCTCATAACTTTGCTGATTAGTAACCATAGCATTATATATATCAACATATTTTCTTTGAACGTTTATTGAGGGCAGATTAATTTCTATATCGCAAAAAACATCCCATTCCAAGTTCGCACGAATACTGCCATCACTATAAAACCATCCCATTCTATCTTTTTCTTTTGAAAGAAAGAGCATAAAAAAATACAACGGTATCACTTTATCAGTTGCTGTAACTTCAAATGTTATATATGCAGGTGAAACAATAATTAGCTCTTCTCTTGTGTACATAGATAATCTAATACACTCATCACGTCCCGTTTGCATTCCGCTATACACAAATCGATTTTTTCTAACCACCTTATATTTCTTTTCATCTAAATTATTGATGTTAGCCACTGTTGGTATAAATTCCTTATTTATATTGATGCCATAAAACTCTCGAATGCCATTATAATTTCTTTCATCGACCACCGAAATAAGACTACCAATCTTATGTTTAGTCAACCCCATACCCTATCCCCTTAAATACTTCTTCAAGCATAGCCTGATTCCGCTTTTGATATTTTTCATTTACTTCTAAATACACGCTCATTCTTTTATAGATATGGATGTAATTATGCAAGTACGCTTGCACAATTTTATACTTATTCAATTCCATACCCTATCCCCCTAAATGCTTCTTCCATCATAGACTGAGACTCCTTTTCTGCTTTCATAATCTCTCTCATTTCTTTTTGAATACGTTCCATTTCTTTTTCATAGTCAATGTCTAAATCGTGGTCAATAAATTCTATGTATTTACTAGGCGCAAGGGAATAATCTTTTGCCTGTATATCATTGAGCGTTGCACTTTTACAAAATTCAGGAACATTCTTATATGAAGAAGTGTCTACACTCTGCCAATTATTATATACTTTCTTAACTTCCACTATCTGCTCATCTGTAAGAACTGTCTTTTTCTTTCTCTTTCCTTTATCAATCACAATTTCCTCAATATTTTCATTCCATGTACGCAAGTCCATAAAAAGCACTTCCTGAGTACGGTCACGTAACTGCCTGCCATTAATGGTTTGGGCCTTTTTATTCATATTTATAACCCACATTGTTACAGAAATGTCAGTCGTATAAAACATATCCCGCGGAAGTACAATGATTGCTTCAACTCTGTCCTTTTCCAGTAACTCTTTGCGCAATTCATACTCCGCGCCATCTGCATTCAATGCACCATTAGCGAGCAAAAATCCTGCAATACCACGATTCACATCAAGCTTTGAAATCATATGTAATATCCACGCATAATTGGCATTTGCCACTGGGGGCATTGCACTCCACCCTTGAAAACGTGAATCCTCCCGTAGTTCGTCTTCTCCTCTCCATCCCTTGAGATTAAATGGGGGATTTGCCATAATATAATCCACTTTTTTATCCCTATGTAAATCATCCGTAAACGTGGACGCATTCTTTTCTCCAAGATTATGCGAAATGCCACGAATTGCTAAATTCATTTTACAAAGCCGCCAAGTATCCGGATTACTTTCCTGACCAATGACTGAAATATTCTGTCTGTTTCCATTATGACGGTCAACAAATTTTAAAGACTGAACGAACATTCCACCAGAACCACAACAAGGATCATATACCACTCCGCCATATGGCTCAATCACTTCCGCAATCAATTTTACAGCACTTGCCGGCGTATAAAACTCCCCGTCTTCTTTTGTTCCTGCTGCCGCATAAATTTGAAGAAAATATTCATAAACACGACCAATCAAGTCTTCTTCATGAAACCGCTTTTCATCAATATTATTTACCTCATCAATCAAAGATTTAATGGCATTTTTACTTGCACCAAGTGTTGCAAAAAGGTTCTTTGAGAGAGCCCCTTTCAGTGGCGGATTGCTATCTTCAATATCAGCCATTGCCTGATCAATAATAACGGCAATATCATTATCACCTGCATGTTTCACGATATATGTCCATCTGGCTGTTTCTTTCAGATAAAACACATTTACGGCATTATAAAACGATGCCTTCTCCAAAAATTCCGGAATTTCGCCATACTGTTCTACAAGTTCTCCTCGTCTCTTTTCAAACTTGTCTCCCGCAAATTTCAAGAATACCAGTCCAATAACAGCATCTCTGTTTTTTTCCGTGCTTCCGATACCTCTTAGTGCAACACGGCAATTCCACAAAACCGTTTCCAATGTAACCTCTTTCACAGCAGCTTTCTTTGCCATCTGCATATCCTCCGTATCTTACGATTAACTCAATTCATTCTCCACGCTTACTAGAAAAACAATTTTTATATGCATTCTGAAATTTTACAACAATGTATTCTCGAGCTAAATTATTTAATTGTGGTATTTCATTTTGGTTATATTTGCTGATATCTGTTAATGCAGCCTCTATTTTACTTTGTCTGGATTTTACATCAATTCTCTTATTTTCATAATCCTTAATTGTTGTCTCACTGTATTGTGGTGATTGTCCAAGACTCTGACATCTTGCATTAACCGCATTATATTCGCTAATTCGATCATTACAGAAAGCATTCATTTGCACATCAGCAACAAATTGATCTATTTCTCGCAGAGTTTCGTATATTTGGTTCCCGACAGTTCCATACATTTTTTGAAATTCCGGTAAAACAGTTTGAATTCTACATGGTTTTTTACAAGAAGAACACCCTGCGGTCATTGCATAAATATCTGTAAAAAACATAGTTTCTAATTTCAGTTGGTTGATTTTTTCCATTTCTTCTGCAATCAAATGTCGAATGGCGGCAATTTCAACAATGTTATATCCTTCTTTCGTAATTTGTAATCCTACAAACCTTTGATAAATTTCGGTAGGGGCAAATATATTCAATTCACATATTGCCATTCCCAATCTCTCTTTTTCACTATTAATAATTTCTAGCGACTTTTCATGCTGATAAATATTCCTTTGATATTTCAATGTAACAATAACACCTGCAAGTGTCATAACACCTCCGAGATAACTGCCCAAAAACATAAACCATGTAGAAGCATCTACATTCGGTACATTGATATTAATCCCAAAGTATCTTCCCAATGCGATTCCAATATGTAAACAAAACATAAGAATAAATGGCACAAAAATTATAACCAAAACCCACCATTTGTTTATATTTTTTCTCATCTATTTCACCTTCCATTCCCTCGATATATGTATATCAGTATTTCCTCCCACCATCTTGCATGTTCTACCAAATAAACAAAACATTGACCTCTACCTTTTCCATATTTCTCTTAACCAACTTCTAATTTACTTAAGTATAGCATAATTTTTCTCATATCTGAACATGTTTTCTCTATAATCGCAAATTTTCACATCGTTGTAGTTTTGTTTGTTGTCAAATTAAGGCACCAAAAGGTTGATTCTATTTTCAACGAGGCAGATTGCACAAAATATTGCTAAGCTGCCATTGCGGAGGCAAGCGAGATTTTCTTAATATTCCGTAGGTTCCCAGCAATCGCGGAACAGGACGTTCCGCGAAGCCCGTAATGCGCCACGGATGGCGCATAGAGGGCGGTTGCGTCCGTCCTATTCATCTTCACCGGAATATTTAGAAAATCCGATTGCCGTAGTCGGCAGCGTGCAATATTTTGTATAATCTACCGGATGAAATATACCAAAGCACCTTTTGACGCCCCTAATCATTCCCTCTCCAAAAACGCCCTCATATCCCCTGCTATCCGTTCATACTCATAATCATGAATATAATGCGGACAATCTAATTCGATATACGCCCCGTCCTCCACTTGGGACAGATACTCCTTCGGAATCCTGCGCCATGTCTCTTTATCAAATCCGGTTCTACCGGAACCATCCGAGAGAAACAGCAGCATAGGAACCTGTGGCGCACCCATACTTTCAACCTTTTTTGCATTCTCCTTCACCGCTTTCATTTCATTAATCATGGAGACGGTCGCGGTACTGCTGTAAAAGACTGCCCTGTAAATATCCTTTTCCTCATCCGATAGCGTACCATGCTTTATCGCATCGCTTTCTGCGATTCCGGGGATCAGCCGCGTAATGCCTATCCCTGCCGCCAGGCTTGCGACACGCGTAAGCAGTATATTAATGCTCATGCTTTCATAATACTTTGGCACTGCCATATCCAGTCCGATAATCGCCGATACCTCCTCCGGATATTTCTGCACCCAATATAATGCCTCCAATCCCGACAGCGAGTGCGGGCACAGGACATAGGGCGCATCCAATCCCGCTCCTTTCAGTGCGGTCCTTGTATCCTCCAATATCGAGTCGATATCTCTGCTTTTATCAACCACATCACTAAAACCATATCCGAACTTTTCCACGACCGCAATCCTGTAATCGTCACACAAAAGAGAATAGAGCGATTTAAAGTCCAATATCGGTGAACAGGTTCCCCCACCGGACAGAAATACAAGTGTCGTCTCCCCGTTTCCCTCCGTGTAGACGCTCATGTTATGCCCGTCCACCTCCACCAGCTGCCCCAACGGCGTACGCAGCTGCGCCTCTCCATGCAGCCGTATCTTATGGTTGATGCCGATTGCCAACAGCAGAACAATCAATATGCCGAATAGAATTCCCATAATCCTCCGTATCTTTTTTCTCTTTTTCATCGTTCTCCTCCATCTCACCGGTACAGCACATAATCCTGCATCTCCCGGTCGAAGCCCGCCGCCTTCAGCGCCGCCTCCGCACCGTCCGGATATTCCTTCACGACAATGCGTTTCTTCCCCGCAAAAATCCTCTTTCCCTTATATTCCTGCACAAACAGGCGAAGCGCTTCCTCCGCTCCCTCCGCGTCAAAAATGCGCAGCACCCTGCCCTGCCGCTCAAAAAGCACGATTGGCAGGCCGCCAAAGAGCGCTACCGCCGTCCCCGGCACATTGACAAATGCCCTGTCCGGCTCGTGGGCAAGCAGCTTCCCCCATGGCTGCATGGGGTCTGCGGCATTCATCCAGACACATTCCTTCTGCGGATGCGAAAGGGAGGCCGTCACACTGACAAAGTCCCTGCTTCGGATAAACTGCGCGCCCGAGAGTCCCCTGACAAAATACCCCCTGCGCACCTGTCCCGTATACTCCTGCACACGCAACACAGACAATGCCTCCTGCCACGACAAACCGTAAGCCGATGCCGTCTCCCTGCACAATACCGGATATCTGTCAAAGCAGCCGTCCATCTGCTCCTGAATCGTAAACGCACGCAGCGGCCGCACCAGATCATAGCGTCCCGCGTGCAGTGCCTTCACATGTGCGGCTACCCTTCGTCGGGCAGCCGCCTTCTCGGTCTTTTCCCTGTCCAGCCATTGCCGCACCGGAACAAAGCTGTCCGCACAGATCAACCCCTTCTCCATCAGCGACATCAATGTGCCATAAAGAGACTCCCCGGGCAAAACACCGCTCAGGGCCTGCGCAAAGCTCGCGCCGCGCCTGGCAAGCGACTCCGTCAAAAGCCTCTCTTTCTCCGAAAGTCCCTCCGTTGGAACCGTGACATCCGCTTCCCAATCGATTCGGTCGGTACGGTCAAAACGGACCCTGCCGCCCTCCTCCATATGCCAGAAATATTCTCCCTCGGAAAGTACGCTGTCCAGCAGATTTTCTCTGTAATTCTTTACCCGCGCGGGAAGCAGAAGCTCCTCCCATACCGCCGCGGGAAACGATGTCCCCGCAAGCGAAGCCAGCGCCATTTTCAGGCACTCCTCCGGCGGAGCGGAATGCTGTATCCGCGAAGCAATCAACGCAGCATAGTTGGCCGGCGCACAGGTTGCAATCTCCTCCCTGCGGTTTTTCAGGGTCTTGGTACGGGCACGCTTATAAAGCTCCGCATGATAATACCACGTCTCCCCTGCCTCCTGCTGCCCGACAGCCTCCTTCCTGCGGCACAGCTCTTCCAATAAATGCAGCGTATCCGCCTCCTGCCAGCCATAGCGCAATGCCGTCTGGTGAACATTCGACGCACCACGGTAGCGGAGCATCCTGCGCACAATATGCAGCGACTCCTCCGTATCCTGTTCCTCCAGAGCCGCATGATATGCCTCCTGCTGCTCGGCGGCAATCCAAAGTCCCTGCTCCAGCCAGATCGCGCGCCCTTCTGCTGCAAGCGCCTCCAACCATTCTATCGGGATTTCCAGCTCCCCGGCCGCTAAGTCCCCCTCCGCCATCAAGAGAGAATGTACCTGTTTCTCATCCTCGGGAAGCTTTCTGCGCTCCTGAACCTGTAAAAGCTCCTCCACGCCCGGGCGCAGCAGCTCCTTCTCCTGTGCCAAGGCCTCCTGAACAGCCGCATGAATGCCGCCGGGCGTGGGTGCATAATCATACATAACCGCCGCTTCCTGTCCCCACTGCAACGGCAGGGACATCGGAGACGGCGTTTCCGTATAAATCTCTCGAACAAGAATCGCACCGGAACGAATATCCTCCAATAATTCGCGCACTCCCGCCACATCCCACAGATGCCTCATACACTCCTGCCTCGTCTCACGGATAAGCGGATGCTCCTTTTCGCGCACCACCTGATCCAGCATTTCCGAGCTGCGCAGCCGCTGCATCCACAAGGGCTGTCTGCCGTTTCCGCGCACGCCCATCATCAGCGCCCTCCCGCAGTTATACCGGAACGCCATGTTAAAAAGCGGGGTTGCCGGAAGCATTGCAGACAAAAGATCCTCTGCGCTCTCCGGTCTGATTCGGTGCAGTATCCCCTCAGGAAGCGTCCTGTTCCCATAGGCATACAGCAAAAAGCCGTCCTCCTCATCCACGCTGCCCACATTCATTCCGGTCTCCTCCTTGGCATACTGCGCGGCGAGCAGGGCAAGGGGCGCATTGATGCGCCGTCCGAAAATGGAGTGAATCATTAACTGGCTGTTGCCCGATTGGTCGCGAAAATGTTCTATCAAAATGGTCCTGTCATCCGGTAATCCGCCTGTTGCGGCAATCTGACGTTTCAGATACCCTGCCGCAATCTGCGACGCGGAGGCATCCAGCCCAAGACCGCCCAAGGCTTCCTTAAGCCTGCCATCCTCCTCCGCGTCCTGCAAATGCCTGAGAATCTGACCAAATAAAATCCCTGTCTCTTTATTCCTGCCCTTTAGCTCTCCTTTCCAGAACGGTAGCCGTGCCCCCTCTACCGGCGCCTGTACTACCGTCACGGTATCCCGACTGATATTCGTTACCTTCCAGGCAAAGGCACCTAAGATAAAGCGGTCCCCTCTCTGTGTCTCGTAGACAAACTCCTCGTCCACCTCACCGATTTTGACACCTTCCTCTGTCCGCACGGTATAAAGTCCCTTATCGGGAATGGTTCCTCCTGCCTATACGACAAGCATAATGCTGTATCCTTCACATACCACCTACCCGTGAA
>CAMWYL010000034.1 GCA_947178465.1 uncultured Lachnospiraceae bacterium
ATGGAATTCAGCAGTTTACTAATACCTTGGAATAGCATAATAATTGCAATAATAATACAGCCCACCAGCCACCCCGGAAGGTTTATCTGATGAAAGTTCCGATTCCGCGGGGCTTCGTCTTCCGCCTGTGTGTTCTCCTGATATGCTCCACTGTATGATCCGCCATAGCCGTTTTCCACCGTCTGTCCGCCGGACGCAAATTTACTGCTCCCCTCTATGGTCTTTGCAATCAGGCGGGGATCACCAAGGCTGCCCAAAACTTCCTCTTCGCTCCTGCCGCCGCAAATCTGTTCATTGATGTAACTCCTGTAATAGCGGATATTTTCCCGTACCACCTGTTCCGAGACCCTGCCGCTTAGCGAGGCCTCCAACTGTCTCAAAAATTCTTCTCTGTTCATAGTAACCACGATTCCCCTGTGTTATTGGTCCATTTCCCTGCCAAGCGTCAGCCTTCTGATATATGCATCCGGGCTCTTCCGCATCTCGATCATGTCTCGAAATGCCTTCAAGACCATCCTGTCTTTATTGCATGCGTCCGTATTTTTGCCCGAATCCCCAATAATATTATACCGATTCATCTGCCATACATACAAATCTATCAGGCTGTAGCCGCAGCACTTCACATTCTCCGTCAGATAATGGTGCTCCAGATAAAAGACAAGCTCCTCAAAGAGGTCGGGTGCTCCCAAAATATCCTCCCACAGCTTATCACACCACTCCTGTGGCTCTCCGGCAATCTCTCCCAACGCCGACAGCCCCTCATAGACTTTTACACGCCTGGCATCATATATAATTCCAGCCATATTCATAACATCTTCTTTCCGATTTCTATGCTTATCGTATCATACTATCGCGCTATCGTAAATGAGCCAAATCTAAAAAAAGTCTAAAAGTGCCTGCCCAAAACCGATAATAAGCGAAAATGACACATTCCCATCACTAATTTTTACATTGATTTCATCTTATTCCTTCTGTATAATTCGTTACATAACGTTACCATATTATTCAAACGTTTTCTGAAAAAATATTTTACTCTCGTATCAGAGAAGAAAGGAACGCATTTATGAAATTTGGCTATTTTGATGACGCGAACCGCGAATATGTGATCACCACACCAAAGACTCCGCTGCCTTGGATTAACTATCTGGGCTGCAAGGAGTTCTTCTCACTCATATCCAACACCTGCGGCGGCTATACCTTTTATAAGGACGCAAAGCTGCTGCGCCTGACACGTTACCGCTACAATGATGTTCCCTATGATACCAACGGCAAATACTTCTACATAAAGGATGGCGATACGGTTTGGAATCCCGGCTGGCAGCCCACAAAGACGGAGCTTGACTCCTATGAATGCCGCCATGGTATCGGCTACAGCCGTTTTACCGCTTCCAAGGACAACGTTCAGGCCTCCGTTCTTACCTTCGTACCAATGGATGATAACTGTGAGATCTCGCAGCTTAAGATAAAAAATACCGGCGACACACCGAAGACAATCTCTGTCTTTTCCTATGTGGAATGGTGTCTGTGGAACGCCGATGATGACTCCCGCAACTTCCAGCGGAATCTGAGCACCGGCGAGGTCGAGGTTGTCGGCTCCACCATCTACCACAAGACCGAGTACCGCGAGCGGCGCAACCATTATGCCGTTTACACGGTAAATACCAAGGTTGACGCGTTCGACACGATTCGCGAAAGCTTTATCGGTACATACAATGGTGCAGACAAGCCGGAGGCAGTGCTTGCCGGCAAGTGCACAAACTCTATGGCAAGCGGTTGGTCTCCCATCGCGGCGCACCAGATTAATATCACGCTGGCGCCAAATGAGGAGAAATCCTATGTGTTCCTGCTTGGCTATATCGAGAATCCTGTGAAGGAGAAATTCGAAGCGCCCAGTATCATCAACAAAAAGCCTGCTGAGGCGATGATTGCAAAATATAGTACGGACGCTGCCGTTGATGCAGCCTTTAATGAACTGAACCAATATTGGAGCACGCTTCTTGGCCGCTACACGATCACCTCCTCCAATGAGAAGGTCAACAGAATGGTTAATATCTGGAATCAATATCAGTGTATGGTAACCTTCAACATGAGCCGCTCCGCTTCCTATTATGAATCCGGAATCGGCCGCGGCATGGGCTTCCGCGATTCCTGTCAGGATCTGCTCGGCTTCGTGCACCTTATTCCCGACAGGGCAAGGGAACGTATCATTGATATCGCATCCACACAGTTTCAGGACGGCAGCGCCTATCATCAGTACCAGCCGCTCACCAAAAAAGGCAATTCTGATATCGGAAGCGGCTTCAATGACGACCCTTTATGGCTGATTGCAGGTACAAGCGCCTATATCCGTGAGACCGGTGACCTTGATATCCTGAAGGAGACGGTTCCCTATGACAACGATATGAGCGTCGCTACTACGCTGATGGAGCATCTGAAGCGTTCCTTTGACTACATCGTAACACACAAGGGACCGCACAAACTGCCGCTGATTGGACGCGCAGACTGGAACGACTGCCTGAATCTGAACTGCTTCTCCGAGCAGCCCGGAGAATCCTTCCAGACCTTTGGTCCGAGCGAGGGACCGGTCGCAGAGTCCGTATTTATCGCGGGCATGTTTGTAAAATACGGTGAAGAGTACGCGCAGCTTGCAGAGCTGCTCGGTGATGACGCCGAGGCTAAGCGTGCAAGGGACGAAGTTGCCACGATGTATGATGCCGTATTGAAGGACGGCTGGGACGGCGAATGGTTTGTACGCGCGTATGACGCATACAGTCACAAAGTAGGCTCCAAGGAATGCGAGGAAGGGCAGATTTACATTGAACCGCAGGGCTTCTGTGTGCTTGCCGGTATCGGCGTAAAGGAAGGACTTGCACAGAAGGCGCTCGATTCCGTAAAGGAACGGTTAGATACCAAATACGGCGTCATGATCCTGCAGCCCGCTTATACCAAATATCATGTCGAGCTTGGTGAGATTTCTTCCTACCCGCCCGGATATAAAGAGAACGCAGGAATTTTCTGCCACAACAACCCGTGGGTATCCATCGCGGAAACCGTTATCGGGCGCGGCGACAGGGCGTTTGAGATTTACCAAAAGACCTGTCCTGCTTATGTGGAGGATATCAGTGAGATCCACAGGACAGAGCCATATGTATACTCCCAGATGGTTGCGGGACGCGACGCAAAGTATCACGGCGAGGCAAAGAACAGCTGGCTTACAGGTACTGCCGCATGGACGTTCATCAATATCTCCCAGTATATTCTGGGCGTATACCCGACGCACAAGGGACTCCGCGTAGACCCTTGTATTCCTTCCGACTTCGGGGATTTTGAGATTACCAGACGGTTCCGGGATGTGGTATACCATATCTCTGTCAAGAATCCTTCCAATGTCCGGAAGGGCGTAGCCTCCATGACGGTAGACGGCATGAAGGTGGACGGCTGTGTTATTCCTTTCGAGACCGGAAAGCAGGAGGTTTTGGTAGAGGTTGTTATGGGATAGTTTTGCAGAGGGATGCAATTGCTTTTTTCCTGTTTTTAATCGGAAAAAAGCAGTTGCATCCCATTGTTTCTTTTGCTAAAATAATACTACCTTCAACTCTGAAGGGAATTATCTGTTCTGAAAGGAAGCAATTTCCATGAACCCCAGGCAGCCAAGGAAAAGCATTTGTTTTCTGCTCATATTGGCCTTATTATTTTTGGGCGCATGTTCCGATGACATTCGGACAGCCGCCTCTTTTTCTCATGGAATTTACGACACAGAAGCAACCGTAATCCGTTCCTGCCAAAATGACAGCCTTACACAGCAGCTCTTTCACGAAGAAACACTGAGCCAACATAGCTGTGCCGCGCTGATCAAAGACTCGGCAAAACGGACGGCAGACAAAACCGGCAGGGGAATCTTCTCTCTGCTGTCTTATGTGGAATCTCTTCCACCGACAAATCCTTTTATCCATATCGCTGCAACCGGTCATTGCTGTCAGGTGATTCACAGCAACACGGTCATCATCAGTTATATTCACGGCAAGGATGGGAAAAAAGCATAATCCGATATAATACCGAACTATCGTTGTAACCGCCACTGCAAGCGGTTTGTTTTCGTGCTGAAAAAGAAGATTATGATACTTAAAAACTTCAGATGAAAAGGAGAATCCATTATGAATATCGGAATACTTATACTAATTGTTTTTGGCGGGGCCGTTGGCGCCCTGTCTACGATCTATATCCTTGTGTCACTGTTTGCCACCATTATTTATAAATTCATACGGAAAGCAAAATACCATTCTTCTCTGTATGACTGACCGAACTGTGAAAGGAAGATATATATGATTTTTGTACAACTATTGCTGTTGGTGATCGGCTTTATCATGCTCGTCAAGGGAGCCGATTGGTTTGTTGAAGGAACTGCGGGAATCGCAGGAAAATTCGGCATTCCGCAGCTTGTCATCGGATTAACGATCGTTGCCATGGGGACCAGCGCCCCCGAGGCAGCGGTCAGTATCACTGCCGCCTTAAAAGGAAACGCCGGAATAACCATTGGAAACGTGGTCGGAAGCAATATTTTAAACATCCTGATTATTCTGGGCGTCACTGCGGTTATCACTACATTATCCATACAAAGCTCTACCATCAAATATGAGATTCCCTACATGATACTCATTACCTTGGTTCTTTTATTGATGGGATATACGGATTCCTATATTACCCGTCCGGAGGGAGGCATCCTCTGGACTCTGTTCCTCGTGTATCTGCTCTACCTCCTCGTCCTTTCCAAGGAAGGAACAAAGAAGGATGCTTCCGATAACAGAAGCATTGTCAGGCTGCTCATCAGCGCGGTAGCCGGCGGTATCATTATCGTTTGGGGCAGCGACATTACTGTTGACAGCGCAACCGCAATTGCACGGGCATTCGGATTAAGCGAGCGCTTTATCGGACTCACTATTGTTGCCCTCGGAACCTCTCTGCCTGAGCTTGTCACTTCTGTCACAGCCGCCCGAAAAGGAAATGCGGATATTGCAGTGGGAAACATTGTCGGAAGCAATATTTTTAATATCCTGTTTGTCATTGGCACCACTGCATTGATTACCCCTGTCATTTTTGAAGCAAAATTTTTAATTGACTCCGCGATTGCAGTTTTTACGGGCATCCTTCTTTGGATAAGTATTTTCCGCACCAAAAAGCTTGCTCGCCCTTGGGGAATTGTAATGCTGCTGTGTTATGGCGCGTATTTTGTTTACCTGCTGTGCTGAGCCGTCTGTTACGGAAATACCGCCCCTCGAATGTATTCGATGGAGCGGTATTTTATTCTACAGCCAATCATTCCAGAATTTCTCCGCCCTTTTGGCGATTTCCTCCACGCTGACAATTTCATAATGACTCCACTCCCGCGGAAACATGCGCCGATAGGAATAATCCAGAAACCGTTCGTCGAGCAGTGCAACCACGCCCACATCCTCCGCGGTCCGAATCACGCGCCCTGCCGACTGCAGCACCTTGTTCATTCCCGGAAAACGGTACGCATAGTCAAAGCCGCTTTCCCCCTGCGCGTCAAAATAGCTCTTCAAAAGCTCCCGCTCACAGCACACCTGCGGGATTCCGGTGCCCACAATCAAAACACCGATTAAGCTGTCGTGCTTTAAGTCGATTCCCTCTGAGAAAATGCCGCCCATTACACAGAAGCCGATTAAAATCCGCTCCTCCTCCTGCTCAATCTCAAAATTGATTTTCCTTGCGATATCACACGTCTCATTTCCTTGAAACCGCAGCAGAAACGCCTCCCTTTGCGACTCACTCATGCGCTCCTCCTGAACGATACACTCCATAATGGCTTCATCATAATACGCATCCATAAAGCAGTCATACACCTGCTCCAGAAACTGATGGGAGGGCAGAAATACCATATAATTCCCGTAACGCTCCCTTACCACACCGTTAATATAGCGGGCAATACGCCGAAACTCCTCATCTCCCCGCCTTGTATATTTGCTGGTGACATCGTTCGCGATAAAAAGTGCCTTCTTCGCCTCATCAAAGGTTGATTTCGCATAGACCTCATAGTCCTGTGCCTCGCCGCCGAGAAGCTTCTTATAATACTGTATCGGCAAAAACGTCGCCGAAAACAGGACGGTGCTCCGACCGCGCGCCATGCATTGGCGCAGATTGCGCGCCGGATTGACGCAGAACAGCTTCAGCATAAAATCCCCATCATCCATAAGCTGACTGTAGGCAACATAATTGTCGTCCATAATCTCATACATATTCAGAAAGTGGGCAATCGCAAAATAGAGATCCAGCACCTCATCACGCTCCGGAAAGCTCTCATGGTCGTCAAGGAAATCATCCATAGCCCCATACAGGCGGTTCAGCACCGATACAAAGCCGTCGATTTCATACTCCTGCCGATATTCGTCACACAGGCGTTTCATTCCCAGAAGCTCCCGATTGCACTTATCCAAAAGTCCTGTCACCTTCGTTTTGTAATCCTTCAACAGCTTCTTGGTCTTTAAAAACGCATTCTTAAACAAAGGCGCACTGTACATTTCACGCCCGCGCTCTAACAGATTGTGCGCCTCATCAATCAGAAAAATGTAATCCTTTCGCGTCATTCCTTCCGAAAAAAAGCGCTTTAAATATACGCGCGGGTCAAACAAATAGTTATAATCCCCAATAACGGCATCGGAAAACAGGCTCATATCCAGACTCATTTCAAAGGGACAAACCTGATGCTTTTGGGCGTACTCTGTCAATTTCTCCCGCGTGAAATGTTCCTCATGGACGAGCAGATCATACATGGCATCATTAATACGGTCAAAATATCCCTTGGCATAGGGGCATGCATCCGGATTGCATTCCGCCTCAAGCCCTTCTGACTTTAAAAAGCAGATTTTGTCCTTTGCGGTAATAACAACTGTTTTTATACGAAGCCCCTCTTGCTGCAGCAGGTTGAAGCATTCCTGTGCCACCGTCCGCGTAATGGTCTTGGCCGTCAGGTAGAAGATTTTCTCCGCCATCCCCTCTCCCATCGCCTTGACCGCCGGAAACACTGTAGATACGGTCTTGCCAACACCGGTCGGTGCCTCCAGAAACAGCTTCCTGCGGTGATAAATCGTGTGGTAGACATGAGAAACAAGCTCCTTTTGCCCCTCCCTGTACGGAAACGGAAACGCAAGCTGCCTGATGGAAGCCGTGCGCGCCTCATACCATTGTGACTGAAAATCCGCCCACTTCTTATATTCCTGCATCAACTCCTCAAACCAGCGGGACAGCTCCTCAATCGTATAGCTTTCATGGAAATATTTGAGTTCCTCCGTCTCCATATGGCAGTAGGTCATTCGAACGCCGATTTGAGAAAGTCCGCACTGCGTGGCATAAATATATGCATAACATTTTGCCTGCGCGAGATGAACGCCTACAGGCTGTTGAATTCGGCGAAGCTCCTTATAGGTTCCCTTAATCTCATCAATCGCCACCTGCGCATCCGAAGTCGCGGAGGGAAGCGTCTCCGCCTGTGCGTCCTGATGCGCCTCTTTGTGGTGCCACTCCCAATCATGGTCGATAATACCATCCGCCCGTCCCTCTATGAGAATATCGTAGTCGGACGTCTGACATGTCGGGCGCCATGTGTATTTCAGGCCGACCTCGGCATGGTACTCACTGCCCATACGCCGCTGGATCATCCTGTGAATGCGCCCGCCCTCCTGCATGGCATTCTCCGGACTGCCCGACCTTCGATTGTCTATATTCCCCTCACGCAGTATAAATTCCACAAGCTGCCGAACCGATACACGTATTTCCATCTTCTCATCCAATCTGAAATATTTCCCGCTTCCTGTTTTGGTCGCTATTTATATAGTAGTGTATCACAAAATAATCAAAAAAGTATACCTTTCCGGTCCCCTAAAAAAATCTTTAAAATTTTTCAATTTTCCCCCTTTACTATTCCCCTGTTTTGGTCTATATTTAGAAGACTACCGTACAAAAAGAAAAGGGGGAGGTATCTTTATGACTGCCATGAAATGGTTCTATTCTTTTCTGAAAAAGCATAACCGAAGTATGGCGCTCGGCCTGGTGATGGTCACTGTGATTTCGGTGCTGGCTATTGTCAAGCCTATTGTGTCCGGCTCCATCGTCGATGACGTTATCATCGCCGGCCGATATGAGTTGCTGCCGAAGCTGATTGCGCTGCTCATCCTTATTACCGTTCTCAGAGGGCTGCTGCGATATTGGTCACAGGTCACGTTTGAGACCTGCTCGCAGAATGTCCTCTACGCCATGCGTGACACGGTATATCGGAAGCTCCTTCAGGAGGACTTTGACTTTTACAACAAAAAGCGCACGGGCGACCTGCTCAGCCGCCAGACCGGCGATATGGACGCTATTCGCCATTTTATTGCGTTTGTCATTTATCAGGTTTATGAGAATGTATTCCTGTTTTTCTTTGCGCTGATTATGATATTCACGGTAAAATGGACGCTCGCGCTGTGTATGTGCGCAGTGCTTCCGTTTACCCTGCTTGTCACCTTAAGCCAGCGCAAAAACGGCCGCCCCCGGTTCCAGAAGATCAGGGAGCAGTTCTCCTCCCTGAACACCTTCGTACAGGAGAACATCAGCGGCAACCGCGTTGTTAAGGCCTTCTCCAAGGAAGACTACGAAATCAGCAAATTTAATAAAGAGAATGACGGCTATCGGGATGCCGAGCTTGCCGCCGCCGAAATCTGGACGAAATATGTGCCCCTGTTTGAATTTCTTTCAAACATGCTCACAATCATCCTGATGCTTGTCGGCAGTATCATGGTGATCCAAGGCGCAATGACACTCGGAAATTATGTAACCATCAACGGATACCTGTGGATGCTCACGAACCCTCTTCGGCAGATTGGATGGCGTATCAATGATATTCAACGCTTTACGACCTCGGTTGAAAAGATTTACGCAACCTACAGTGAGGAACCGAAGGTAAAACGCCCTGACAAGGCAATTCCCTGTGAGCGGCTGAAAGGTGACGTCACTTTTCGCAATGTCTCCTACAGCGCGGACGACGAGGAGATTATACATAATGTAAGCTTCACCGTAAAAAGCGGACAGACCGTCGGAATCCTCGGCTCTACCGGCTCCGGCAAGTCAACGATTATGAACCTGCTGTGCCGCTTCTATGATGTGACGGACGGAGAAGTCCTTGTAGACGGCAGGAACGTCAAGGATTTGGACCTGTATAATCTGCGTCAGAATATCGGTATGGCAATGCAGGATGTCTTTCTGTTCTCCGATACGGTCGAGGGAAACATTGCCTACAGCAAGCCCGACTGCCCGTTTGAGGAAGTGCAGAAGGCGGCGGTCATGGCAGACGCGGACAGCTTTATCCGGGAAATGCCGGATGGCTATGATACCATTGTCGGAGAGCGCGGCGTCGGACTTTCCGGCGGACAAAAGCAGCGTATTTCCCTTGCACGCGCACTTTTGAAGGAGCCGTCGATTCTGATTTTGGACGATACGACCTCCGCCGTGGATATGGAAACAGAAAGCTATATCCAGCAGCAGCTCAACGCAATTGAACACAAATGCACGAATTTCGTGGTGGCCTACCGGATTTCTTCCATTAAAGACTCTGATTTAATCCTTGTGCTGAATGACGGGTGCATCGTGGAGCAGGGAACGCATGACGAGCTACTGGCAAACAATGGCTATTACGCAACCGTTTTCCGCCATCAGTACGGAGAATTCGAAAAATACGTGGATGAACTGAATACCACCACAGACAGGGGAGGTGAAGCACATGGCACGAAATAAATACGATATTGATGAGGTTATGGAGGATAAATTTGATTTAAACCAGCTCAAGCGTGTCTTCCAATATGTAAAACCCTACCGCGGACAACTCGCACTTGCACTGTTTTTGATGCTGTCCTCCTCCGCGCTGACCATGCTCTTTCCGATATTTATCAGTGAAATCATGGACAAATACATCCCCGCGGAGAACATACGGGCAATTGTGATTATCACGCTGTTGTCGCTGGTTATTGTTTTGTACGCCTGTGTCTGTATCCGGCTCAAAATCCGCATTACCAGCCGCATCGGCCAAGCCATCGTGCATCAGCTCCGCTCGGATATCTTCTGCCACCTGCAGGAGCTTCCGTTTTCCTATTATGATGAACGCCCGCATGGTAAAATACAGGTGCGCGTCGTCAATTATGTAAACAGCCTGAGTGATTTGCTCTCCAACGGTATCATCAACACGATTACCGATATGTGCAACCTGATATTTATCGTGGCATTTATGCTGCTGCTCCATGTCCGGCTCACGCTCATTTGCCTGTGCGGTCTGCCGGTTCTGGTCGCTGTCATTATCTTTGTCAAAAGACGCCAGCGGCGCGCATGGCAAATTCAGAGCAACAAGCAGTCCAACCTGACCGCGTATATTGCCGAGAGCATCAACGGTATCCGTGTTACGCAGTCTTTTGTCCGCGAGCGGGAAAACACCTCCATCTTTAACCGCCTGAGTGACAGCTACAGAACGGCGTGGATGCGTGCGGTCAAATACAATTTCATTATGTGGCCTTGTATTGACTCGATTTCCACCGTAACCACCGCATTTATCTATGTTATTGGTATCGGATGGATTTCGGGCGAGCTCTACGGCGTTACCATTGGTATCCTGATTGCCTTTACCTCGTATATCTCAAGGTTCTGGGAGCCGATTAACACATTGGCCTCCTTCTACAACTCGCTGCTTACGGCGATTGCGTATCTGGAGCGTATCTTTGAGACGATTGACGAGCCTGTCAATGTAAAGGACATTGCCGATGCGGCGGAGATGCCGCCGATTGTCGGAAAGGTTACATTTAAGGATGTATGCTTCAGCTATGAGGACGGCGTACAGGTTTTAAACAAGGTAAACTTCACGGCAAACCCCGGCGATACCTATGCGATTGTAGGCCCTACCGGAGCCGGAAAGTCAACAATTGTCAACCTGATCTGTCGGTTTTACAATGTGGACTCCGGCGAAATCCTGATTGACGGCACCGATATTTCCAAGACAACGCTCAAGTCCCTGCGCAAGCAGATGGGGATTATGATGCAGGACAGCTTTATTTTCTCCGGGACGATTATGGATAATATCCGTTATGGTAATCTGGAAGCCACGGAGGAGGAGGTTATCGCCGCCGCCAAGACGGTCTGCGCACATGATTTTATTATGGGAATGGAAAACGGCTATCAGACACAGGTAAACGAGCGCGGAAGCCGCCTGTCTGCCGGACAACGTCAGTTGATCAGCTTCGCGCGGGCGCTGCTTGAGGACCCCGCCATCCTGATACTCGACGAAGCGACCTCCAGCATTGACACGGAAACGGAAATTCTCCTGCAAAGGGGATTGAACCGGCTTCTTGAGGGACGTACTTCCTTTATCATTGCACACCGGCTCTCCACCATTAAGAACGCAAGCTGTATTATGTATGTAGATAAGGGAAATATTCTGGAAAGCGGAACGCATGATGAACTGCTTGAGAAGAAAGGCGAATATTATAACCTGTTTATGTCACAGTATGATTTTCTCAGGAAAAAAGAAATATAATTAAAACACTGCCTGACGGCAGGTCTGTGAAACTCACAGACTTGCCGTTTTGGTTTTTAACACCTTTCTTGCGACAATAACAAAGGTCAGCAGATGAACCAACAGCGTAATTGTCCATGTAATCGGATAAGAGACATACACGGTTGTAAGCGTGTGATATTGCGGCAGCTTAAAGACCGTTGCAATCCACACCAGCCGCAGCCCGCAGGCGCCAATCAACGACACTACCATCGGGATTACCGCATAACCGATACCGCGCAGCGCGCCTACCAGCACATCCATCACCCCACAGAGCGCATATACCGTACAGATAATCTTCAGGCGCATCATCCCGGCCGCGACCACCTCTGCGCTGGGCGAATATATCCCGAGCAGCGCATTGCCAAAAAGCACCGCAAAATTACCGAGTATCAGTCCCGTGGCGATTACATACACCTCGCCCGCAAGCAGGATCCGGTAAATCCGCTTGTACTCCTTTGCCCCGTAATTCTGACTGGTAAAGGATATCGTCGCCTGATAGAAGGCGTTCATTGCCATATAGACAAAGCCTTCAATATTTGCCGCCGCCGAATTTCCCGCAACGGCAATTGCTCCAAAGGAGTTGACCGCCGACTGAATAACCACGTTCGAAAGCGAAAAGACCATTCCCTGAAAGCCCGCCGGAAGTCCTACACGGAGTATCTTTGCGAACTTCTCCCGTGTAATCGCAAGCGCCTTCAAATCCAGATGGATACTGCTCTGCTCCCGTATCAGGCACCGCACCACCAAGGTCGCCGAAACCGTCTGCGAAATGGCCGTAGCCGCCGCGACACCCGCAACACCCCACCGACAGACGATCACAAAAAACAGGTTCAGCAATACATTGATCACACCGGCTTCTATCAGATAATAGAGCGGGCGCTTGGTATCGCCTACCGCACGCAGAATCGCGCTGCCGAAGTTATAAACCATCGTAGAGGTCATTCCAAGGAAATAAATGCGCAAATACAGCACTGCAAGGTCCAACACCTCCTCAGGCGCCTGCATCAGTTCCAGCAGCACCCGCGCACCCGCAATACCGATTACCGTCAGAAGCACGCCGCTGTAAATGCTCAAAAGCATGGAGGTATGTACCGTCTCCCTCAGATCACTGTCCTTTTTCGCCCCGTAATACTGTGCGACAAGCACGTTTGTACCAATGGACATTCCGATAAAAAGGTTGGTGAGCAGGTTAATCAACGCGCCGTTGGAGCCGACCGCCGCCAGCGCGTTATCGCCCGCAAAGCGACCGACCACCACGATATCCGCCGCGTTAAACAGCAATTGTAAAATACCCGAAAACATCAGCGGTATCGCAAACACAAGCATCTTCCGGAATACCGAACCGCTACACATATCAATCTCGTACTTTTTCATTCTTAAACCTCTTTTCTGCATTTAACCCTTCCGGAGTCCCTTCGGATAATGGTTCTTCATTATCTGCCCCGCAAGCTTTCCCCAACCGATACCATAGCCCTGGTAGGTCATCAGGTACCAGCCCTTTTCGCCATCCGCTGCCAGCGTCAGCCCATTCAGGTACGCACGCGCCCTTGCGTCCGCATCCTCCTGCGTGCCGTCATAAAGCTCCATGGTGTGCCTTGCCTCCTTTGGCCCCAGCGTAAGCGCAAGCGCGTGAGATGGCTCAAAGCGGTTCTTTTTCAGTGTCCCGAGATGCAGCCCCGGACGCAGCACCTTCAGCCCGTCCAATGCGGGCAGTTCCCGCGGCATCAGATAAAGTTGGTCACCAAACCGTAAAAAGCAGTCCTCCCTGTCCTCCGCTAAGTCCACGCCGAGCGCTTCTTCCTGAAACTGCATCCATTCCTTTACATCGCTCCCGCGCAGCCCCTTCTGCATTCCGCCGGAAAAGGGCTTTCTGCCGCCTTCCGGTACACTCCCGGACTTTTGCAGCACCGCAAAGTAATGCCCCTCTCCTTCCACCAGATGCGGGAACAGCCGTATCGTGCGCCGCAATGCCGCGATATCCGGCGTCTCCTGCGCTGCGTCCGCACCATAGCACACCCACTGCGGCACGCCCTCCGTCATTCCGCCAAGCAACGGTACCTCCACGATTTCATATCCGGGATGGCGTTTCAGAAACCGCGCAACACTTCCCTCATTTTCGGCAGGCGCAAATGTGCAGGTAGAATATACCAGCCTTCCGCCCGCGCGCAGCATTGCGTCCGCACAGTCAAGGATTTCATCCTGCCGTTTGGCACAGAGTCGGACATTCTCAAGACTCCATTCCTCTGCCGCAGCCGGATTCTTGCGAAACATCCCCTCTCCGGAGCAGGGTGCATCCACCAGAATACAGTCAAAATATTCTCCGAACAACTCTGCCAGACGCTGCGGCGTCTCATTCGTAACAACCGCATTCCTTATTCCCATACGCTCAACATTTTCCGACAGGATTTTCGCCCGCGCAGGGTGGATTTCATTGCATACAAGAAGCCCTTCATTCTTCATATAAGAGGCAATCTGTGTCGTCTTTCCGCCCGGCGCCGCACAAAGGTCAAGCACCCGCTCCCCCGGCCGTGCGTCAAGGTATGCCGCCGGCGCCATCGCGCTCGGCTCCTGTATGTAATATGCACCCGCCTCATGCAGCGGATGCTTCCCTGCCGGCTGTCCGTCATCATAATAAAAGCCATTCGGCTCCCACGAAACCTTCCGCAGCCCCATAAACGGCGCCTTCGCCGGAAGCTCCTCTTTCGTTCCCTTCAACGCATTCACCCGCAGCGCGGACACCTTCCGGCTCTCATAGCTGCACAGGAACGCAGGATACGCTTCTCCAAGCATATCCTGCATCCGAATCTCAAACTCCTTTGGCAGTATCATAATACCAGTCCCTTATCCTCCTCGCAGCCCAGCAGAATATTCAGGCATTGCACCGCGGCGCCGGACGCACCCTTTCCAAGGTTATCAAAGCGCGTGCTCACCAGAATTCTGTCGGCGTTTCCCGTAACATAAATCTCAATACCGTCCCAGCCGGAGCAGGCATTTCCCGCAAGGAACCCATTGTAATCCGCCTCCTTGCCAAAGGGCATCACGCGGACAAACCGCTCTCCCGCATAATACTCCTGCAAAAAGGCGTGCACTTTTTCAGGTGTCGGACTTCCTGTAAGCATGTCCGCATAAAACGGCGTTGTCAAAAGCATTCCGCTGTAATAATCACATATAATCGGCGAAAACAGCGGCGTCCTGCCCAGTCCCGTAATCTGCTGCATCTCCTTCAGGTGCTTGTGATTCTGTGTCAACGCGTATTCCCGCGGCGCATCAAGCTCCTTGTCCCGCTCGTCGGCTTCATAGACGGCAATTGTTTTCTTTCCCGCACCGCTGTAGCCCGACATTGCAAACGCCGACACCGGATAATCTTTCGGAAGAATACCACCCGCCACCAACGGATAGACAATCGTGATAAAACCCGTTGCATAGCACCCCGGAACCGCAATTCGTTTGCTGTGGCGGATTGCCTCCCTGTGCGCCTTGGAAAGCTCCGGATAACCGTATGCCCACCCCTCCTGCGTCCTATGCGCCGTCGAGGTATCAATCAGAACCACGTTGTCATTCTCAACCATGGCAACCGCCTCCCTGGCCGCCGCATCCGGCAGACATAAAAAGGTGATATCCGACGCATTGATATATTTCCTGATCTCCTCCAGGTCCTTTCTGCTCTCTGATGGGATTTTGAGCAGTTCAATATCATCACGCCCCTCAAAGCGCTCGAAAATCCTAAGTCCCGTCGTCCCTTCGCTTCCGTCAATAAATACCTTCTTCATCTTTGTACCCCCCTTGCGTGCTTCGACACGCATACCAATCAATGGTTTGAAAGTGACCTTCTCTCAAACTTCTCCTCCAAACCTTGCC
>CAMWYL010000035.1 GCA_947178465.1 uncultured Lachnospiraceae bacterium
TACAACATCCGATCATTTTATCACATCCCAAACAAAAATCAATCCGGCAGACTGCAATATTCCACGCAGACTGCCGGACTGTGATTCGCGAAATCTTCAAACCTTAAATCTTTTTGATCACCGTATCAAACGCCTCGAGCTGTACCTTCTCCACGCCAAACTCCGTGCGAATGCTGCACGTCTGCGCCTTCTCGGAATTGTTGATGACAATCAGTGTCCTGCTTGCCGGATAGAACGCGCACTCCATATCCGCGTTGTCGGTCAGGTAATTGCCATCAACAGCCTCGCCGCCGGCCTGCAAAATCAGGTTCAGCAGCAGCTTGGTGTTCGCATTGGTTACCTCAAAGGAGGACAGGTAAATGCCATGTCCCTTTCCGAACGCATTCTCGGTAAGCAGCGGATTGTTATCCTTTGCCACAAGGACCGATGCCTTACCGTCTGTCAAGTGACAGGCCGTCTTTGCCGGAATGTCCGCACCGCCCGGCATCACAGCCTCAGCCGCCGTCTCATCCACTTCAAAGGTCCATTTCCCGTGACATACCCTGTCAATGGTATCCTCGTCAACACCGAGCACATGCGCCATTCTGAACCGGCTGTCATATCCTGCCACCGCAGAAGGCTCTCCGACGCCGATAAATGTACCGCCCTCGTAAACCCATTTCGTGAGGGTCTCAAGAACCGCCGCATCCTTCCATGCGTCCGCGCCGCTCCACGCGCTTCCCGCAGCGCCCGCGTTAATGACAACATCCACATCCTTCAACGCGCCGTTCTTCACATCCTCAAAGTTGATAAAGCTTACCTCCAACGGAAGCCCACTGAGCGCCTCGTTGATGTGAATCAGATCATGCATATAAGTCTCATGGAAATGCCCCGACAGTGACCATGAGCGCATGCTGCCCCAGAAATGGAGCACCGCAACTCTTGTCTTGCACAGATACGGCTTTCCTGCCTTGTGAAGCTGCTTCAGTTCCCTGAACTCGTCGGAAATCTTTGCGATATAGTCCACAAAATCCGGGAAATCCTGCACCAGATGCAGATATCCGCCAAGACCGATACGGTCAATCGGGCAGCGCAACAACGCACGCCTTACGCTGTTCCAATATTTCTTCGCATCCAGCGTCGGATTACCGCCCTCCATAAAGGTTGGCGCCCCGCCAAGTCCCACCGGGAACAGATAAGGATGAAGCCGCAGCTCATGAGTCTCCACATCAACACCCGAACAGAGCCTTGCCTCGTAACCGGAGAATACACACTTGATCAGTCCGTCAAATCCAAACTCCTTAAAGGTGGGCTTATACGGCTCTACGCCCACCCAGCTGTCATCATAGAATACATAGGCCTTTTTTCCGTATTTATGTACGATATCGATCAACTCTCTGCCAAAATCCACCACGAACCGATTCACGAAGTCAATCCAATCCGCCTTCTTCTTATTGCCCGGCACATGGGTTACATGGAGCTTGCCCTGATTCACAAAGTCCTCCGCCGTCAGGCTGTAACCGTTCTTCTTGGCAAAATCGTCAAGCATCTTGGGGCTTACGGTAAAGTCATAGGACGCCCAATCGGAATAAAGCTGCCGGTTGCGCTCATTGCTTCCCCATATCCACACAAAGTTATAGAACATCGAAGTAAATCGAACCACCGTCGTATCGGGATGCGTCTCACACCAATTCGTCATCCAATCCTTCATATACGCCTGTGTCTCGGGATAAACAGGGTCAATCTGCATCAGATGCTCTTTGTCCCAATTGTTGGTCGTGTGGTTGTACATGGAAATCTCTTCCCAGATACGATAGGCCAGAAAGCTAACCGTGTAGTTGTGCCACGGCGTAATGCCCTCCAGCGTCACCCTCTGCGTGTCCCTGTCATAGCTCCACTTGGACGCATCGACAAGCGTATCCGTCGTCCGGTCATAAACCTGCCAATATTTCATCGAATCCGCACTGTCATTCACGCGGAACTGCTCCTCGAAGAAGTCCGCCATCAGCGCAATTGTCAGGCGTTCACTGTCCGCCGTCAACGGCTGCGTCATCAGAAAGCTCTGCTGAAGCTTATCCTGATTCTGCTTCGCCCATTCATTATGATCCCTGATAATACAAATCGTTGAATAAATCCCGTAGCCCGCCTTCGTGATCTCATCGGAAAGCACCGTTCCGTCACTGTCCCGAATCACATCCGCACCCCACTTATCCGCGAGCTCCAATGTCAGTTTTTCAAATCCTGCCTCGCCCGGCAGGGTAAAGCTTCCTTTTTCCATCTCTGTAACCATGCTCCCTTCGCATCTCAATTTATAATTCAGATATTAAGCCCCCGGCAGATTTCGGCCGCACGCCCTCTCAAAATAACATCACGCAAGTCCTCGTCCGCCCGCACTACGCCAAGCGCATACGCGGCACGCACATAAGGCATACAGTAATCCGTACATCCCGCGTCAAGTGCACACGGCTTCTCCTCAGGCAGTCTTCTCCTGCTTCGATACCCGCCCATGACAAGCGCCAGAAACTCCTCCATACTCACAGGCTTCTCCGGCTCAAACCGATTCTGCGGCGTCATACCGGCAGGAATAATCCCATTCTGATAAGCGCACTCCACGGTTCCGGCATACCATTCGTGTCCCACGATATCCTCATAAATATCGTTAAACACGTTCGTCGGGAAAAATCGCGCCGTCTTAATCACCATGTCCAGCGCCTCCACGCGTGTCAATGGTTCCTCCGGTCTCTCCAAATCCGCAAAAAGCGTGGTATCGCCTTCCGGATTTGGCACCTCCCGATAGCCCGCCGGCGCAGTCGGGACCACGATCTCGCCCTGAGCCTCCCACGGCTCCTCCGCATTCGTCATCAAATCTGCCAGACGCCGGTAAGCCTCCGCCTGTACATCCTTCACATTTTCACAATACTCCTGCACGACAAAGCCCGCCATTTTATAAGCGCCGTAATCGTTGGTGTGCGTATAATCCTTTGGGAAGAAAAACGGCTTTGCCGCCTCCAATCCCTTATCCGTCACAAACGCCATACTACGCCCATGCAGATCAACCACCGGCACCTGAAGCTGCCTGCCAAGCGCAATGCAGACGGCTGCATACTCCGCCAGAAGATCATTATAGGTACCATCATCCGCCTTCCATGTATTGCGCGCCAACGGCGTAACGATAACCGGCCAGCCCCCTCTCTGCCGCGTCTCCTCAACATAGGCCGTAAGACCGTCGCGATAACCGCCCTCCGCCTTCAGGTGCATCAGCTTCTGGTCATTATGCCCAAACTGCATAAACAGATAATCCCCGGGCTTAAAATTCGCCTCAATGCCGGCATAATGCCCCTCCGAGCGAAAGCTCTCTACCGTAAGTCCCGAATGCGAGTGATTTGACACCGCTATCTCTTTTGAGAGATACCGGCCCAGCATCTGCCCCCATCCGGAATAACTTGTCGCAGGGTCGTACGGGTATTCCGCGGACTGATCCGTCACGGTGGAATCTCCCGCTATGTACAATGTCGGACAGTTTACCGGCTCAAAGCATACAGCCGAAAGCCGTACCGCCTCACCGACAACCGCGATATCAATGCTGCGGTTCTCATACATGCATGTCTTCCCGCGCGGTATGATATCACACACATTCAAAAGAAAGCTGCATTGGATAACACGCGCCTCGGGCACCGTTTCCTTGTATACAAGTCTTCTTGCTCCTGCAAACACAAGAATTTCACCCGCACCGTACAGCGTCATACTGACTCTGTAATTACCCTGCCGCTCCACATCCGCCTTAAAGCAAAGCGGAATACGGCGTCCTGCATCCGCTAAAATCCTGCGCACCGCAGCCTCCGAATCCACATAACAGCCATGCTCATCCGTTAAAATCTCCGTCACTGTTTCGTCGCGATACCAGTATGGCACGTCAAAGCCCGTATTCAGCTCCGCAAGCTGCAGCAGCTCATCCTCTCTCCTGTTTTGTTCCGTTACAAAACCGTACCCGCGCTGTTTGTCATAAAGTTCGGCTTTGTCCTTTCTGAAATCAAAGGTTGTTTTATACACTTATAACGCACCATCTTTCTGCAATTCATCCGATACGAGAACCTTGTCAAAGAACGCAAGCGCAAGTCCCTGCCCCCAGCCCTGAATCCAATCGCGTGAAATGTTGCGGTATCCGTCGGCATCGTTCATTACCGCGGTTCCGCCCGAAACATTCAGCACTCTGCCGTCCGCACTCACATTCTTAAGCATTCCCTTAATGGATTTGTTAAGATATTTTGTATGTAACGGATTGGCTCTTGAAACCATTGCCGCCGCGATGCCGGCTGATGCCGAAATCTCCTCATATGAGCTCTCGTCATTCAATATGGTTCTCCACAGGCCGTCCTCTGTCTGAAGCAGCTTAATCGCGGACAGCTGCTCATTTAATGAGCCTGCCACGTCCATATATTTCGGATACAGGTAGCACTTTGGAAGAATATCCCCTACCTGCGACATCGTAAATGCCGCCCATGCATTTGCACGTCCCCAGTAAAAGCCCGACATATGATCCTTATTAATGTTATTGTACCCGTGATAGTATAAGCCGGTCGCAGGATCCTGAAGGTACTTGATATGCCAATAATACTGATTCAGTGCATCCTCAATAATTTCCTCGTCCGCAAGCTCCACACCGACACGCAGCAGGAAGAAGGCTGCCATAAAGAGCGTATCCGCCCAGCACTGCTCTGGGAAATCATTGTCCGCTGAAACCGTATGCTGTAAAACATTGTCGCCAAAGCGAAGCGCGTCCTCTCGGATATATTTAATCTTGCTCATCACGATATCCCAATATTTCTGCTCTCCGGTTGCCTTGTACAGCGTAATCAGGCAGTGCCCCATCGCACAGGCATTCACCGTCCACACGGTCGGAAGACCCAAACCAATCAGCTCATCCACCCTGTCCTTTAGGAGCTTCAGATACTCCTCGTTGCCGGTCTTCTCATAGGCATCCGCAATACCGAAATACGCCACGCCGCACGGCCAGTCCCATGTCAGGTCCATCTTCATTGTCCTTCTGACAATTTTGTCGATTACCTCCAAAATCTCCTGCTTGTCATACTCAAGTTTCAACATAGTAAATCCTCCTTATATGATTGATATGGTAACATATTGGTTTCCAAAAAAAACTTTTCTGCATGAACGGTGTAACCACATGCACGAAATGTAATCGGCTCTGTACGCATTCGTATGGAGTTCATCAGGTAAACCCCTTGCGAATGCACACAGCGAGCACTTCAATCCCACTGCCTTAATCTATTATAGCCCCCAACAGGTGTCGGGGGCTATACTTTTTTTCAAAAATTGAAAGATTTTTAATCTTTAGACTTTTTGAAATTGTAAATTTTTGAAATTACTTAGGAAGCTTTGTGCTCAGGCCTGAGTTGTAAGCTGACAATCTCTGGTCGATAACTTCCTGATAACCTGCGTCTAAGTACTTCTGGCTCAGCTCGTCATACAGCGCATCGAATTCCTCCGGTGCACACATTGTCAACTGATCTCTATACTGCGGATACAGCTCTTCCTTCAAGATATTGCCGTACTCCGTAACTGCGTCAAAGGACGTTGCGAAGTTGCAGTCAGAATTTGCAAAGTTCTTGTTGTACAGGTCGTTCTGTCCCTTGTAGTTTGCAAGAATGTCTGCATAGAAGTCCTGAGGAAGTCCCTGAGGAGAAATCGCCGCGATATCCTTCTCAATGCTGCCCAATGTCTTAGCCGCTGTAACGATCATCCAATAGTCTACGTTGTTGTTGTGTCCCTGCTGCTCCGGAAGACCCTTCTGATCTGATACATTGACCGGCGTATCACCATCATAGTTGAAGTTCACGCCTTCGATACCCCACTGCATTGTGAAGAGAACATCATCCTGAGACATCCACTCCATGTACATCATGGCTGCCTTTACCTCGTCCTCTGTTGCGTCGTGTGCAAATGCAGTCATCGCACCGAATACATTGGTCGGACGGTAAGCGTTGCAAGAGCCCCACTCCTTATCCTCAATGAAATCGCTGCTTGTTACGATAACACCAAGCTTTGCATCCGGATTCGTGTCATAGAAGGACTTCAGTACCTCCATCGTAGATGAGGTATAGTTCGACCACTCAAAGGTCTTGCCGTTGATAAAGTCCGCATCTGCCTCAGCGCCGTCTCTTGTATAGTACTCCGGATCCTTGTAGCCCTTATTATACAGCTCGTTCTCAAATCTCAGTAATCTCTTCTGTGCTTCTGTAGAAAGCGCCGGAATCTGATAGTCACCGGTTGTCGCCCAGGTCACCTCATCCTGCGGATAAGTTCTCCAACCATAGTTCTGGTCAGCACCTGCGCCTGCTACCTTGGTGCCTCCTGCCGGATGCGCATGTCCAAGCTCTACCAGCTTTGCATAAAGCTCTAACTTCTCTGAGCTTGTTGCGGGATATGCAGAAAATCCTGCTTCCTCCAGCCAATCCTGACGATACCATGTAATCCATGTATAGTTGGTATTACCGTAAGGTCTCATTCCTAAGCAGAGATAATCCTCATCCGCCAGCTCAGTATAGATATCAATACCGTTGTCTACCATGTTCTGATAGTAGGTCGGCGCTATAGTCTTTAACTGCTCCATATCATACGGCTGCAGATAGCCCTCTTCCTGCCATGTAGCGAGCTTGTCGTAATCGTACTCCATCAATACGGTCGGCAGATCCTGACCGGTTGCAAGCAGCGTATAGTCTGTCATAACATCATTACGTTTAATTGCAACATACTCTACCTTGATATTGTACTTGTCGCCGAAGTTCTCCTGTACCCAGTTGGTCCAGTAATTGTTTACTACATCGGAGCAACCGTTTCCGGCATCGCCACGGTCGTAAACCGGAATCTGCAGTGTTACCTGATTGTCAAATGCTGTCCAGCCTTCCATGCCTGCTGCTGCGTTCTCTGCAGGTGCTGTCGTATCTGCAGGTGCAGCAGTATCAGTCGCGTTGTTTGTGGTCGCTGATGTGTCTGTTGCAGCAGTATTATTGTTCGCGGGTGCAGACGTGTTGCTGTCTGAGCTTCCACCGCAGCCTGTCAAAGCGCCCATTACCATTACGCCTGACAAAGTCACTGCCGCTGCTCTCTGAAGAGTTTTCTTCTTCATAATGAATTCCTCCTTAAATAAATACTTAAAAATTAATATAGTTTATATGTACCCCTTGTCACCATTGTCGCCTTTGGCGCCAAGAGGAAACTACCTAACCCTTGACCGCTCCGATCATCGTTCCCTTTACGAAATACTTCTGCAGGAACGGATAGATTATAATAATCGGCACGGTAACAAACATGATGCTCGCCGCCTGCAATACCTCCGGTACGGATTGGCTTGCGCCGCCGGTATCTGCCAGCGAAGCCGTCTGCGCCTCATTTGCGGAAGCCACAAGCTGATACAGCTTATACTGAATCATTTTCAGCTTATTGTCTCTTGTATAGTACATGTTGTCAGAGTATGCATTCCAACGTCCTACTGCGTAGAACAGGGACAGGGTCGCAAGGATTGGCTTTGACAACGGAAGCACGATTTTCCACAAGATCTGGAAATTGCTGGCACCGTCAAGGAACGCAGACTCCTCTAAGCTGTCCGGAATGGTATTCTGGAAAAAGTTCTTCATAATCAGCATGTTATACGGTGAATAAATCAACGGCAGAACCAATACCCACCATGTATCCAAAATATGTAAATCCTGATACAGCAGATAGCTCGGAATGATACCTGCACCAAAGTACATCGGAACCATCAGCAAAAACGTAATCACCTGTTTTCCCTTTAAACGCTTCTTTGAAAGCGGATATGCCGCACAGGTACATACAATCATCCCCAGAAGCGTAAATATCAATGTAATTCCCGCGGAGAATACCATGGAATATGTCATGGAATCGTCTCCGAATACTCTCTTGAACGCGTCAAAGGTAATGTCCTTGGGCAAGAAATACACAGCTTTCGCCATAACCGCCGTATTACCTGATATGGACTTCGCCGCCACATGAATAAACGGCAGCACGCAGGATGCACATAATATCACGATAACCGCCATCATTACAAAATCACTGAAGCGGAATTTATTTACGGCATGCTCGCCGCCGGAGGAGACTGTTACCTCATTGTTCTTATTCTTCTTTGCCATTGTGCGCACCTCCTATAACAAACCGTCTTCGCCAAGCTTCTTCGCAATTCTGTCAGACAGCAATACTAATGCAAGACCAACCAGAGATTGGAACAGGTTTGCCGCGGTCGCCTGGCTGAACTTACCATTGCTGATACCTCTGTTGTATATGTAAATCGCCAACTGGAACTGGAAATCCGTTACCTGTGTATTGCCAAGCGCTGTCAGACGCTCCAGATTACTTCCCATAACCTTACCAAGGTTCATAATCAGCAGTGTAACAACCGTGCTCTTGATACCCGGAAGGGTGATATACCACATTCTCTTCCAACGGTTTGCACCGTCAATCATGGCTGCCTCATACAGCTCGCCGCTGATACCCGTGATTGCCGCCAGATAAAGGATGGTACCCCACCCCATTGTCTGCCATACATTAATCAGCAGATAGGTTACGGCCCAATGCCATTTCTCCGTCATAAACGGAATACCCTTCTCAATAAGCCCCGCATTCATCAAAGCGATATTTACCAGACCGGTGCTGGGACGGAACATTGTATACGCAACGCTTCCGACAATCGCCCATGACAGGAAGTGCGGCAGATACAAAATCGTCTGCGCCACCTTCTTAAATCGCGCATAGCGCAACTCGTTCAAAATCAATGCCAAAATAATGGGCATCGGAAAACCTATCAGCAAATCCAACAGATTGAATATAATGGAATTACGCAATGCCTTTGTGAATTCCGGGTCTGAAAAAATCTTCTTGAACATGCCGAAGCCGACCCAATCGCTACCCGCATACCCTTTGATGGGCTTATAATCCATAAACGCCATCCGCATACCGGGATATGCCGCATAACTGAATACGAATACCATAATTAATGGAAATAACAGCATTACATAGAGCTGCCAGTCTCTTTTGAAAGCGTTTTTCCAACTTGTTTTGGTGATAACCTTGTTACCGCCGCTATTCGCTTTGCCCATAACCATCCTCTTTTCTTCGTTTATTTTGCATAAATTAATGCTCACTATAGATATATTATCATACAATTTTTTACGAATGTCTAAGCAATGAGAATCTAATACTATGCAATTCCGACCATTTATGTTATACTTGTATCGGAACCAGATTAACGAAATGTATAGTATTTGCTCTTTTTTTCTTTTTTTATTATACATGTTGACCGAAATATTTCCCGTTTTTTACACTTTGTTCAAAATTTGTTTTATTTTTCTTTTCAATTTTTAAAAGCTTTTATTGAAATTTTGGTTATTTTTGGTTGTTCGATACAATTACGGATATTCAGAAAGGTATGGTGACTATGGCCAAACAAAAGAATGATATTGCAGAATACAGAAGCTATTATCTTCCACCCGACTTTCCGGTACTGCTGCTATCGGGTGAACACTGGAAGATCTCAAATGTTCCCGGCAAGCATCTGCATTTCCACAATTGTCTGGAAATCGGCATCTGCCACTCGGAGAGCGGATATATGACCTTTAACGGCAAGGAGCCGTTGTTTTTCAAAGAGGGGGACATCACCTGCGTACCGAGAAACATCCCGCACACCACCTGCAGCTCCCCAAACACGGAGAGTCGTTGGTCGTATTTATTTCTGAACACGCAGGATCTTTTTCGAAACATGGCTCCCAATATCCGCGATTTTGACCTGTCGCTCAGTGCTTATAGGACGTACAAGCATATTTTGAGCCGCGATAAGTACCCGCGCGTCTATGAACTGGCGATGATGGCTGTTAAGGAAATCGAGGGGCAGGCGGCACACTATCAGACCGCCGCGATGGGGCTGCTGCTCTCCCTATGTGTCGAGCTGCACCGCATTCAGAGCGCGGACGGGCAGGAGACACGCCCGACCACCCAGCCGCCCGAGAATGCCATGGTGCTTTCCCCCGTGCTGGACTACATAGAAGACCATTATGCCGAGCAGTTTGACATGAACTATCTCGCCGACATCTGCCGCTTAAGCCCGACGCATTTTCGGCGGCTCTTCCACACGATTATGGGGATGGGACCGTTGGAATTCCTCAACAGCACCCGTATCAACAAAGCCTGCAATCTGCTGAGAAGTACGGAATATTCCATTCTGTCCATCTCAGAGATGGTCGGCTTCCGTTCCGTGTCCAGCTTTAACCGGCACTTTATGAGCATTATGCAGACAACACCCCGTAACTACCGCAACGAGACACTTTGGGCGACGGAAAGTCAGGAAAAGCTGTCCATTCTGGAATGCACCGGATGGATGTATCCCGAGAAGTGACAGCCTCTTTCCATTATTTCTCGATATAATTATATTTTAACCAGTTCTTGCAGAGCTGCATCCACTGCTCGCACTGCGGCTCAATCTCGACCATCGACGGCATCGCGGTCTCTTTCGTTGCAAGGGAATATCCGTGCCCGCCGTGCGGGAACACGTGATACTCAAAATTCACGCCGGCCCGCCGGAGCGCAGAGGCAAACAGCAGGGAATTTTCGAGCGGCACTGCGCCGTCCTCAAAAGTATGCCACATAAATACGGGCGGCACTTTATCCGTTACCTGATTCTCAAGACTCAGCTTTGCTTCCAGCTCCGGTGACGCCTCCTTCCCCATCAGGTTGACAAAGGAGCCTCTGTGCGCAAACTCGCCGGAGGTGATTACGGGATACGCCAATATCAGGCCGTTTGGCTGATAGGACTCTTTCGCAAGCCCCGTTTCCTTTTCCAGCCAGACTTCATGCCAGAAGCAGCAAAGGCTTGCCGCAAGATGCCCTCCTGCCGAAAAGCCCGCCACCAGAATTTTATCCTTATCAATGGAATATTCGTCTGCGTGTTCCCTGAGATATGCCATCGCCTTCGCAAGCTCCAAAAGCTCCTGCGGATGTGCGACCCCCTGCTTGGAAATGTCGTACCAAAGCACCGCGGCATGGCAGCCGGCTGTGAGGAAATGAAGGGCAATCGGCTCTCCCTCACGTGGGGAAACATGCTCATACCCGCCGCCCGGGCAGACCAACACGACCGGACGCTTCCGATCCCCATAAAGCTCCGGATAGCTGTCCTGTATATACAGCGACAGCGTTGCCTGCACGGATTTTGCAATTTCTATCTTCACTGTTTCACATTTCATCCTGCTCCAACCTCCGCTGTATTAATCTAAATGAAAAACGGTCTTAAGGTCAATTGAAACCGGGCTGTTATCGGGATTGGTCTCCATGATGTCCGCCATGTAATCCCACCATTTCCGGTTGATTGCGGTATCCGCGCCCTTTGCCCACTTTTCCTCGTCCTCAATCTCAATATACCCAAACAGGGTCAGGGTCTCCCGATCAAGGAAAATCGTGTAATTCTTCCCACCGTGCTCGTGAATCATGTCCTTCATCTCCGGCCATAACAGGTTGTGGCGTCTCTCATACTCCTCCTCCTGTCCTGCAAACAGCTTCATTTTAAATCCTTTTACCATTTTTATCTTACTCCTTTCTTATTTTTGCAGTTCTTTTATAATAACCTTAGCCGTTGCCTGCGGCGGCTTACGGTCATCACCATGCTCTGTCCGGTATTCCCTGATAAGCGCCTCAAACTCCCGCCCGAACTTCTCGTATTTTGTCACTCCCACACCGCTGATTTGCAGCATTTCGGTGCGGTTGGCAGGCAGGTAAGCGCTCATTTCCCGCAATGTCTTATCGGTGAAAATAACATATGCCGGAACCTGAAGGCGCTTTGCCGTGCTGTTCCTGAGCTGACGAAGCTTCTCATACAGCTCCGGATTGTCGGAGACAGCTCCGGGCGGTGCGGTCGGCGCCATCGTTTTTGTCTTCTCGTAGGACATGCGCGGCGCCGCGTCGGAATATTCCGCTGCCGCCGTGGACGTCTGTAAGCAGTTCCCGCAGTTTCCGCAGAACCGTTCGGCCTTCTCCCCGAAATAATTCAGCATAAACCTGCGGTAACAGTATTTCGTGTGGCAGTAAAAGGTCATCTGCTTTAACCGCTCTCTGTCCTTCTCCAACACAGTCTCAAGCTCTGCCTCACTCAGCTCCTCGTTCTCGCGGTTATTTTCTATAAAAAATTGATTGATGTGAACATCCTTGGGACTGTACAGCAGATAGCAGCTCGCCTTCTCCCCGTCGCGCCCTGCACGCCCCGCTTCCTGATAATAGCTCTCCATATTCTTCGGCATATTATAATGAATGACAAAGCGCACATCCGGCTTATCTATGCCCATCCCAAAGGCGTTAGTCGCCACCATGAGCCTGCTGCGGTCGTATGTAAACGCTTCCTGATTGCGCTGCCGCTCCTCGTCGGACATTCCCGCGTGATACTTCGACACCTCCATACCACGCCCGGCAAGCAGCTCGTAAACCTCCTCTACAAGCTGTCTGGTGATGCAGTAAATAATCCCGCTTTCGTCATAATGCTCCCGAAGGATTTTATAAAGCTCCGCATTCTTGTCCTTGGCCTTCTTCACAAAGAAGGACAGGTTCTTCCTGTCAAAGCCCGTCGTCACAAGCTTCGGCTCCCTGAGCTTCAGAATGCGGACAACGTCGTTTTTCACTTCCCCGGTCGCGGTCGCCGTAAACGCGCCCACAACGGGACGCTTTGGAAGCTTCTCTATGAACTCAACGATTTTGAGGTAGCTTGGGCGGAAATCCTGTCCCCACTGTGATACGCAGTGCACCTCGTCCACGCTGACAAATGAAATATCGGCGTTACACGCAAAACCCAGAAACGACTCGGTCATCAGACGCTCCGGCGCGACATAGATAATCTTGTACTTTCCTTTTTTCGCAAAGTCAAGCGCCTTAAAATACTGTCCCTGTGTCAGGGAACTGTTCAGATATGCCGCATAAATGCCGGCTTGGTTCAATGCTGCCACCTGGTCCTTCATCAGGCTGATCAACGGTGATATTACAAGCGTAATCCCTCGAAACATCAGCGCCGGTATCTGATAGCACAGCGACTTACCCGCACCGGTCGGCATAATGCCGAATACATCACGCCCCGCCAGAAGCTCGTCAATCAGCGGCTCCTGTCCCTCTCTGAAGGCATCGTAGCCGAAGTAGGTGCGCAGGACTTCATATTTATCTTTATCCTTATTGTACATATTCATCCCCATGCCGCCTCGGCGGCTCAAACAGTATCGAATCGCGTGCACCGGCATTCGATTTTTACTTGCCGGTCTTGTAGTTTACGGCGCGCCGAAGCTTCGCCTTTAAACGCTGCAGCGCATTGTCCGTGGATTTCTCATCCCGCCCCAAGACCTTGGCAATCTGGGAATAGGCCATTCCCGTTATATAGAGGTCAAGTACCTGCTTCTCAAAGCTGCTCAGCTCCTTCTCGATAATCGCCTCAATGTCCGCCACATTTTCCTTGTCTATCAAAAGCTCCTCCGGATTGGTCTCTATTCCCGAGGCAAGTACGTTTGCAAGCGCGATACCGCCCTCGTGGTTCTCGTCCTCAGCGACATCCTCATATAAGGATATATAAGAGTTCAACGGCGCATGCTTTGCCCTGCGCGATGCCTGTACCGCCTTGTACATCTGCCTTGACACGCACAAATCGGCAAAGGTGTAAAAGCCAGCGTCCCTGCCGAGGTCATAATCGCGCACCGCTTTAAAAAGGCCGATCATGCCCTCCTGTATCAGGTCGTCGGAGTCCGCGCCCAGAATATACATGGATTTCGCCTTCTTACGCACCAGATTTTTGTACTTCTCCATAATATAATCCGTAACCGCCGTCTCTCCCTGTCGAAGCCTGTCTATCAGCTCCTCATCGGTTGCATCTTCATATCCGTGCATAACGCCTCCGTCTGCTGCCATCATCATCTCATAATAATGTAAAAAATGCCGCTGCCGCAATTTTCCATAAGTTATGGGAAACGTCATAAATTTTTTCCTTATGACGTTTCCTGCGCCGATTTTTGCTGCATGCAAACGCAGAATTTACCTTGCAAAAATCGTGCGCATCCTTCGGAGAATTATAGTAAACGGCAAATTTATTTGTCGTTTATTATAAAAGTCCTCCACCCTGCGGTGAAGGACTACACATTCGACCCAACCACTTATATGCCGCATATCGGTCAACGGCAGGCTTTCCTAATGCTTATATTCTAGCAAGCACAGATAGGAAAGTCAATAGCGCTTCCGCCTGTTTTTATTATCCGTCGGGCGTTCGCTGTCATTTCGGCGGCATTGATAACGACAGCTTATTGATAATTTGGTCTACATGGGTTCTGCTTCCGTCTATGAAGTTCATCGCGACAGGACGATGCGTTGCCCCGGAAATCATGGATAAATGAAATTCATGCAGTAAGGTGTCTATCAACACCATCTTTTCGTTATAGCTTTCGGCTGTATTCCATTTCCTCATAAATGCATGAAACGTTTGGGCTGCCGCCCCTGTCGGCATGTTGTTCCGGCGAAAGCTTCTCCGATATTCTCTATAAGAATACTGCCTGCCGCAGCTGCACTGTCTGAAATCAGTTTCCCCGCTAAGCTCGTTACCGCATCCGTGACATCTGATTATGCCTTTTTCCATTCGTTCCATATCCTCTTTTCCGTATTTACAACGTAAATACAGGGTCAGTCCTATTTCATCCGCTAATACTTCATCGCGGATTCCCTTAGCGTCCAGCATATACAGCTTATGCAGCTTGTGAATATCCAGCTTCTCCGGCCAGCTGAATACATTGTATTGCTCCGGGACAATATACGCCTGAACGGAAGCAAATTCTTTCTTTTCTCCGGCAATTCTCCGTTTGTTCCTTTCGGCTTGTTTTTTATTCTTTTCCGCAATCCTTTCCAAAAAATTTTCTTTCTTTTGAAGATATATTTCCTCAATATGCGCTAAAAGCAAGGGATACTTTTCTCTGTCATTTACCTCGATATCATCCACGGTAAATCCGTTTTCCTCAATTCGGATTCCTTTCACAAGATATACGCCTGATTTTCCGATGCGATAAGTCCAACCATACTTTTCTGTCCACAAGGGAATGCCAAACCGCAAATCATATTTCCGTAAGATGTATTCTGCAAAATCCCGAAACAGATTGTATATGTCAGCCTCCCAGAATGTCTCTAAATCCGTAATTTCAGGTCTGTGTCCCTTTGGAAACCGTTCCTTAAAGCTCCTCATAACCGTTATTCCATTGCTATATAGACATCCATATAGGCAACGCCGTCCTTCACATACTCTTTCTCAAAACACTCGATGATCTTTTTGTCCTGCTTATGCCTGATTCCGTTTATCCTCATATGTGTCATCA
>CAMWYL010000036.1 GCA_947178465.1 uncultured Lachnospiraceae bacterium
GCCCACTGGTTTACACCTGCAGCCCACTGATCCATATGGTAGGTCGTTCCATCCCAGCCAAACTCACCAATCAGGTTATTTCCGTTTGAAATCGGATAATAGGTAACAAGGGAGTGGAACTGATTGAAGCCGTAAGTACCTGCGTCCGTATTGGTAGCCGCCTTAAAGGAATTTACCATCTCGTCCCATGTCCAATTTGTGGACGGCGCGTCGATATTCAAAGTCTCGAATACGTTCAAATCGCAGTAAATCGCATCCGGGAAGAACTTAATCGGTGTTGCAAGCTTCTTATCCGTGCCGTAATAACCAAGCTTCGCGCTGTTGATGGACGGAAGAATATTGTTGTTCTCCGAATCCGCCTCCCAATAAGGTGTCATATCGCCAAGCAGCGCATTGGATAATGCAAAGTCACAGTTTCCGAGGATCATAAAACAATCCGGTGTCTGTCCTGACTGAACCAGGTTCAACAGGGTATCATTATAACCGTCTGTAGAGAATGCCTGTGTCTCCACCTTGATATTCGGATACTTCTTCATAAATGCATCCGCAACCGCATTTACAAGCGCCTCGCTGTCAAAGTGCATGTAAGTAAGCGTAATCTCTTCGGTTGTCATTTCCGGCAATCCGGAAGCCGCGGCATCACCGGAGCCTGCGGTATCTCCTGATGCGTCCGGTGTGGCAGTCGTATTGCCTGCCGAGGAATCCGTCCCGTTAGAAGCCGTGTTTGAAGAGTTTGCATTCGACCCGCCGCAGCCGCTCAATAAGCCTGCAATCAGGGTCGTAGCCATCATTAGACTGATAACTTTCTTTTTCATTTTGTTTCCTCCTTAAAATTTTTATATAAAGAATGTCTCTATGAAACATTTCCCTATTCACCTGTAATACCGGTACGGTCCACACTCTCAACGAACTGCTTCTGGAGTACCAGATACATCAGCAGCAACGGCAGAATGCTCAACATCGTACCCGCCATCTTGATTGACTCGTTAATATCCACCATGCCGCTTCCCGCTACGCTTCTCGCCGTATTATAACTGTTCTCAAAGTTCTTAAGGGAAACGATGAGCGAGCTCCAGTGATAGGTATCGGCATTGCTTGTAAACGCACCGACTACGTACAACTGCGTCAGGTAGGACTCGTTCCAATACCATACGATGGAGAACAGGAACACTACCAAAATCGCGGGTGCCGCTGACGGAAGGGCGATTTTTCTGAATATCTTGAAATGTCCCGCACCGTCAATCTTTGCCGCCTCTATCAGTACCTTCGGTATCTGACGGAAGAAGTTATAAAAAATCAATATAAATATCTGCGACTTGATGCCCTGCCCCAGAACCGCCGGGACAACAAATGCCTTCAGCGAATTAATCAATCCGAGATTGGTATAAAACACGTAGGTCGGCATCATGGTCGCCTGCGGCGGAAGAATAAAGGAGAACAGGAGCAAGCCGATTAACAGCTTCTTTCCCTTGAACTCATACCGCGCAAAGCCATACCCTACAATCGCGCAGATTACCACGTTTATCAAAGTGGGAATACCCGCCACTACCACCGAATCCCGGAAGGTTTTCCAGTAATCCATTGATTTCAATGCCTGCTTATAATTGTCAAGATACATCTGACTCGGAATCCAGTTAATGGAGGTATCCAACAAGTCGTTGAGGTTCATAAAGCTCTTGCTTATCATATAGAGCACCGGATACAGATAGACAAACCCGATACTGATAAGAAGCAGATAAATGACGAAGAGCTTTCCTGCGCCCTCGGTGTCCTTGGAACCGAATATGAACTTTCTGCATTTATATTTCATCTGCTCGCGGTTTTCCGCACTAAGCACTCTTTTTAGACTGCTTTTGTTTTTGCTTAAGCTGCTGCTTTGCATATTTTCGCTCATTGCGCTCTCCCCTCCTTCTGATCTTCTTCTCAAGCCGTGCTTCCTTCTTCATCTCACGACGGTGCTTCTTCGCACGCCGCTCGTATACATCCTTGCGCCCCATAATCAACAGTGCAAAGAGAATTACAATCGCGGACTCGATTAACGAATACAGCCATGCCATCGCGGAAGCGTATCCGTATCCGCCTGTTGCAGAAAGCATCGTGTCATAAATCAGTACAATCAATGAATTCTGCTCATTGTTGGACATGAAGATTACCGTATAGACCACATTCAGCAAAATCATCGGCTTCACCGTCGGAAGCGTGATCTTCCAGAAGCATTCCCACTTGGAACCGCCGTCCATCTTCGCCGCCTCATAGAGCGAGGTGTCAATCTTCTGCAACGCCGCAAGGAAGATTAATATCTGCACGCCGGAGTACCACAGAAGGGTAATCATATTGCTGAACACACTGGTGATACTTACCGCCAGAACATGCGGCAGATATTCATCCAGAAGCTGTTCAATCATGGTGACATTCATCATCGGGATGCTTGCCGCCTCCTGGTCGGCAAGCTGCTGCATAACAGGACCGCTGGCAATGATAATCGGCAGGAAAAATATCATTCTGAAAAGTCCCCTGCAGGATATCTTCTGATTCAGAAGCATCGCGATAATCAGTGAAAACGCCACAATAACCGGCACGGATATGAGCGTCTCCAGCAGATATGTTTCCAGACCCATAATAAAATCGGGATCCTTCAAAAATATCTGGCTGTAGTTTTCAAAACCCACATACACCTTCGCCATTCCCTGCGGCAAAAGCCTGATCTTGTTCAGCGAATATTGGAAGGACTGCGCCATCGGCCACAGTACCAGTGCGACAAGGCCAATCAGCCACGGTAATATGAAAAGATAGCCAATCGCATTTTCCCGACGTTCCAACTCACCGGGCTTTATTTTTCTGCCATTCTTCTTCATCATACACCTCCTATCGCATACGAAAGTGCGGGCACTGTCGTGCCGTCCACAACAGCATCTGCGTTCGAGTAATTCACATACACCTTCACGCCATTGTCATAGGTCACAATCGTGACACCATTGTCATTTATCTCATGATTTGTGATCATGCTTCCCCTGACCAGCTCATTTACCGCTTTAAGCTCACGGTAGTAACTCAAAATCTGCTCACGGTAAACCGTGTACTGCGACGTATACACATGGCTGGAATTTGTATAAATCAGCTCTGACGGGTTCTCATAGGTCAGGTAGAAGGACGGATAAATACCGGTCTCCACCAGTTTGAGGAAATATTCCCGCTCGTTCGCCTCGAAATTCACGTAATCGCCGTACATCGGGAGCGTTCCCTTCAATACGATCGACAGGAACGGTACGCTCTGATCCGTATAAATATAGTCAGAGTCTGAAATCGGCATATCCACAATCGCCTTGGAGTACTGCCAATAGCACTGCACCGGCGACTCCAGCAGAACCTCCATGCTTTCATTCAACTCCTTGAGCGTTGCCTCATACAGATACTTCGACACATAGCGGGTCTGCATCGTGTCTCCCATCGTATAGGTAAATAAGGTATTTCCTACTTCCGCCAATGCAATCTTGTCAATTCCCTTTTTGCGGAAGCTCTTTTGGAGTCTCTGCAAATTCTCCCTTGTTTTCTGCGGTGTCCAATAAACAAAGGTATCATATACCGTCTGATGAGTGCTCTCCTGATACGTTCTCTTATCCATCTTCTTTACCGTGTCAAAGGTTGTATTTCCGGTCTCCGGATTCGCACGAACCCCATCCGTGTAAAGATAAAAATCAATGTTTCGCGCCTCACACTCCTCCATCAGCTTGGAAAGCTCTCCGGCGCCTCCGATGCTGCCATCCACATCATAGGAGGTAACAGGCAGGCTGTAGATACCGCCATCCTGCCAGCCCTTGTAGAGTGAGAGGATATTGTCAACGCCCTCCGCCGCTAAATCATCATAAATCTCCCGGATATTATCAACCGTCGTCACGGGGTCATCCTTTTTCCACAACATCCAGTTCTCAACGTCCATACCGAGGAAATCCAGCCTTACCTTGAAGTCGTCTGCCACATTTACCAATTCACCCTTCTCCAGCAGATAATCCCGATATCTTTTCGCGAGTCCTGCATAATTCGCCTCATCCCCATCCACAAACAGATAACGGATATTAATATCGTAATTGATGCGGTCCGTGACCTTCGTAACGGAACCTCCGGAATTGGAAGTCGGCTGAATATATGTCGTACATTTTCTGAAGGCCGCCGCCACCCAATTATAATCGGAATAAGCACCATTAGGCGTCGCGTAGATGGAAGCCTCCTCCTCACCGCTCTCAATAACGGCCAGGTAGCCCAGCGCATCCTCTGTATGCACCATGCCGTATACCGGCGCAAGAATCGTCTGCGCGTCGTTGTGGGTCTCATAACGGTCCCAGAGCAGTGACAATACATAGGATTCTCCTACGCCGATGTCGGTGCCGTACACCTTCTGCACATAGCCGGAGTCAAAACGTCCCTCCTTATCGTCCAGATAAATCAACGCGCCATTGCCATCCGGCACGAACATATAGCCTTCCTTCTCTCCAAGTCTCGAATTTCCGAGAAGCGGGAACACATAAATATTACCGATTTTCTTGTTCGCCGCATTTTCATAAATAGAGCTTTCCGGAATTGCTGCCGTAATGCTGCCGTCATCATAAAGCTTCACTTCGACCTCAAACCCCAGTTCCTGTGCCGTATAGTCCAGCTTTGCATGGAAACCGCCCGGAATCAGCTCCACCGATACCGCCGCGCCACTGGTCTCCAAGCCCAGCTTCCGCTGCATGGTGTTGGTCTCCTCCTGAAGCTCCACCACAATACCTGACTGTAAAAAACCTTTCCATGTCTCGTTCACATTTCCGAGCCGCTCCTCATCCCGCACGGTGGACTCCATCATAGCGCCACTGAGCTTATTTCTGACGATAATGGAGAGTGCCGGTTCATATAAGTACAATTCGTAGCCGTCGTTTTCCGCTACCAGATGATGCCCGTTTAACTCTTTGGAGGTGTCCACCCCGCTTGCGCTCAGGGGAGCCGCAGGCTCCTTCACCGTCTGCTGTACCTGGCTGAAATCCAACGCGTCCTTCTTGCCCGAATTGGAAACCAGTATTGCCACAACGATAATCACAATGATAATCAGAGCCACAATTAATCCGATAAGCACCTTGCGTTTCTTTTTGTTCTTCTTAGCTTCCAATTCTATACACCACCTCTCGCACAACCGTAATGATGAAGTCGATCACCTGTGAGAACAGTACATAAATAATACATACCAACAATGTCAGGATCAGCACCGTAAATGTTGTAAGCGCCAAAGCCTTCGCGGTCTCTTTCACGGTAAAGTTGTTGACCTCCTTCACCGTGATCAGAACCAACACCACCATCCATACCCATACAATAATGTTTGCAAAGGAGATCAGGAAAACCTCATTGTATGTCAGTACATTGGAAAGCAGAACCACAAAAGGCTTAATCACGATAAACGGCGTCAGGCAATATGCGTATGCACAATACAGTTCCTTGAAAAAGGCCTCGCCCTCATTGATGGTTACCACCAGATAATTACAGAGCGTCAACCCGATGAAAATCACCAGAACCGTGCCGACATCGCTGATAATGTCATAACGGCCTTCTCTTACGTTCTTCACAAGGAAGCCGCTGAAATATTTCTCAATAACGGATATCAGAATATAGCCCGCCAACAAAATATTCGCACAAGCAAAGCTCGCCTTCCCTTCCCGCTTCACGCCGTAGCAGCCGTCAAACGGATGCCGCATAAAATACAGACAATATTTGAGCTGTCCCAAGAGCGGAACCTTCTCAGAGGGTCTTGTCGGACCATCCTCACCGTACTTTTTCTTTCGCCACCTCTTATAGAAGCTTATCGCTACAGCCAATGCGACGATAACAATCACTGCTGTTACCAGATACTTTCTGATCCAGATATTTCTTACTTCCCAATAGGCATCGGAATAGCCCTCAAAGGACTTTGCAAGACGAAAATAGCGCAACGCCTCGGTGTAATTCTCCTCCTGTAAATATGCATGCCCCATCGCCTGGTTGGCGTAGTCAAACATACTGTTCATCTGGAGCACCTTTTCAAGAGGCTCCTTACTCTCCGTGTAACGCCCCTTCGAAAAGAGGTAGAGTGCCTCATGCAAAAGATTCGTAAACTCTGTAGGCTCAAAAATATGTACCTGCTTTTTATCGGAGTCGAGCAGATAGATCCGGTCCTGATTATCGACCGCAATCGCCTCCACTTTATTACAAAGACCGACGCGCTGCCGTCCGTCGTCTCGGCCTCCGAACATAAAGAGCAGCTCGCCTTCCTCATTATACTCATAAATGTAACCGTCCGAATCTGCAACAAGCATATTTCTGTAATTACCGGTCGTCACCGCAGCCGGGAGGTCTGCCCAATATGGGTCAGAATCCAGCATGTTCTTACCTGCGATATTCAGCTTTTTCAGGCACATGTCCTTGTCGCCCTGTGTTACCGTGTAAATCAGCCCCTCCTCGTCAATGTGGAGGTTGGTCGGCGTAGACGGGATATTGCTCAGCATCTGCGCCCGCTGCGCATCCGTAAGAATCGCACGCTGTATAATCTGGAACGGACTCAACGTGGTATAGTTCGTACCGAAATATCCAAGGAAGGAACCGCCGTCTACGGGACTGAGCTGCACGATACCGTTCATGTTACCCTCGCAGATAATGTACATGGTTCCCGTCTTGTTGGCTACCACCTTAATGGGTCTGAAATTCATGTTGTTTCCGTATATCGGTGAATTCGGTCGACCATACTCGTTTAAAAGCGTTCCGTTTGTATCAAATACAAACACCTTTTCCGCATCCTTATCCGCCACATACACCTTGTCATCTCCGGATATAAATACGCCGGTCGGCGTCTGCAAAACGCCTTCCCCGATCATCCGCACCTCGTCGCCGTCTACCGTGCTGACCATAATCACATGCGCGCCCGAATCGGCAATATAGAGGTTTCCGTCATTTCCGATGGCAATGTCCATCGGCGTCACAAACGAGGTCTCTCCAACCTTTGTAATCGCGGACAGCGGATTGTAAGCGGACTGCGTCTCCAATACATAACCATAGCCGTCTACCGTATAGGTTTTATAGGGTGTTTCTGCCATTGCAGTAGTGCTCAGAATCAAACTCAGGACTACTGCGATTAAAAGCAAGCCTTTTCTCTTATTTTTCATTTTTACCCCTCCCCTACTTGATACCTGAATGCGCCATGGTATTCATAAAGCTCTTCCTGAGTATCAGGAAAATTGCAAGGTTCGGTATAAACTGTAACAAAATACCCGCAGCCTGTATTCCCTGACCGGCTACATTGCTGTTCTGGTTTGCCAGGGTATTCAGATAGAACGCAAGTGTTTTCATGCTCTCATCGTTCGTGTAGAAGTTAGAGCTCTCTACATTCACCCACACCTGCTGAAAGGCGAGAATTGCAGTCGTCGCAATCGCAGGCTTTACAAGCGGTATGATAATGGAGCGGTAAATCTTAAAATCCGACGCGCCATCCATATACGCCGCGTCCAGCAGCGCGTCCGGAATCTGGTCAATAAACTGCTTTACGAGGAAAAGCCCTACCGGCATCGCAAGCAGCGGTAAAATATGCGCTAAATAGGTATCCTTCAACCCGAGCATATCAATTACAAGATAACGCGGTATCATAACCGCAACGGACACAAACATCAGCGCGGTATTGTTAACCTCAAGCAGTGCGTATTTTCCCTTAAAACGGAGCTTCGATAACGCAAAGCCTGCCATTGTGGAGAAAATAATGGACAACAGCACGACCGAACCTGTTACCACAATACTGTTAAAGACATAACGGCTCATCGGGATGTTACTGTTGGAGGAAGCCTTAAACAGCTTCACAAAGTTATCTAATGTGGGTCTGCGTACCAAAATCTGCGGTGGGAAAGCAAACAGCTCATCCATCGGCTTAAACGCGTGGCAGACGATAAAAACAATCGGAATGCCCATAAATACCGCAAGCGGTAAAAGGATCAGGATAATCTTAAGCTGTCCCAGGTTAAATTTCTTCGGGTTGATATTACTTCCTTTATATCCGGCCATCTTTTACCACCTCCTAATCTTCCTTAAATAATCTGCCAAAGAACTTCGAGAATGCGAATACCATCAACAGCAGTACCACGGATACGGCCGCTGCATAACCCATCTCGTAGCGCAGGAAACCATAGTCCTCAATATGATTGACAATCAGCTGACCTGCATAATTCGGCGTCGGGTTCGTTCCCGAAAGCTGTACGCCGATTGCACCGTTCTGGAAAGCGCCTACGATTGCCATAACCGCACCGAAGAGCATCTGCGGCTTCATCGTCGGTATCGTGATGTATATCATTTCCTGGAAGCGGTTCTTCACGCCGTCAATCGCCGCCGCCTCATAAATCTCCTCGTCTGCGTTCAGGATTCCCGCAAGCATTGCCAGGAAACCCACGCCCATCGAAGACCACAGGGCAACGATAATGATAATCGGAAGCAAAAATCTTGCATCCACCAGCCAGATTATCGGTGCGTCCAAAACACCAATCCGCATCAGAAAGCTGTTCAAATATCCCATCTGGTCACCGGAGAAGATAATCTTCCACAAAACGGTCATGGATACCGCGCCCGTCATACTCGGCGAATAGAAAATAACCGTCAAAATCGTACGCGGGATACTGCTGAGCTGCGCAAGGCACCACGCCACCAGAAACGAAAGGATATATCCGCCGGGACCCACGATAATCGCATAGATTATCGTATTCGGCAGTACCTTCTGCATAAAGATATCATCCGCCGTCAGAAGGTTTATGTAATTCAGAAAGCCCTTGAAGGTCGGCATCTGAATCGTATCGTAGCTTGTGAAGGACAGGCAGATTGCCACCACCATCGGGATAATGATAAAGATCGTAAACAATATGACGTACGGCGCCAGAAAGGCATATGCGGCCTTATTTCCAAATTCTCTGCGCGCCGCCTTTGTTTTTCTTGGAGAAGTCGATTTCGCTGCCATTACTTACCCTCCTTACATCTTTGTATGATTTCCTCAACCTTCGCAACCGTAGGTACTTCATACTCCTGAACCGTGACGCCATTCACGATATAGCCAAATTCCTCAAGCTTTCTCTGCGTCTCCCGCTTCACGCTCTTCTGCGCGTCGTCAAGCGCCTCCCGCACCGTGGAGCTTTTCGCACCAAGCACGACTACGTTGTACGCGTCCGAAAGCTCACGCTCCACCATGTAGCTCGCAAGCGCTCTGGGCGCCTCAAGCGTCCAAGTGAGCTGTTCAAGAATAACCTCTTTATCATCACTGTCCCACGGAAGCTGTGCGAAGGCCTCCGCGTTGGCTGTATTCCAATAATACTCATCGCCGTAGGTAATCTGGAGCCGCTGTCCGAACTCCGCCTGAACCTCCGCGCTCGACCACCATTTCACGAACTCCCACGCCTGCTGTTCCCGCTCGGGCGTCGATTCAAAGAGGAAGGTTCCTTCCGCGCCGGCGGAGGAATAGCGCATCACTTCCCCGTTCTCATTCTTCACACCCGGGATTAAAGCCACGCCCCACGAGCCGTCGATTTCCGGCGCCGCGTTTGAAATCATATTATAATTACCGAAATCCGATATTCCAATCGGATAATCCCCGTTTCTGAAATGCTGGTAGAAATTTGGAACATCCTTCGGTAAATTGTATATTGTAAATAGATTTGTCAAGGTCGTAAAGCCCTCCACAATCTCCTCGCTTGTCAGAGTCGCGTTATCCACGGTTCCGTCATAGAGACTGCCGCCGCTCTGGAACAAAATCGGCGTTGTGTCAAGGAAGGTCTTCATACCGACCGTCCTCGCTGTCGGATAATAAAAATTCAACCCGCGCATCTGCAAATCCGGGAGCATCGCTTCCACATCCTCCAACGTGTCCGGTACTTCCAGTCCAAGCTTATCCAGAATGTCCTTGCGATAGAACATTACCTGGAAATTCATGGTCTCGGGAATAGCATAAATGCTGTCACCGATGACATACGGCATGATCATTCCCGCGTTATACCGCTCCGCAACCTCCGCAAAATCCTCAAACTCGGTCAAATCCTTCAACGCGCCGCGAATACCCAGCTCAAACGGAATGGAATAATTGACGCCGGTTGCGACATCCGGCGAATCTCCGGATGCGTTCGCGAGTACAAGCTTTGTCTGGTCCGGCATCAGCGAAAGGTCAACCTCGATTCCCGTCTGCGGGGTAAACTGCTCATTAATCATCAGCTGCATAATCTCAAGATGCTGTCTGGAGCGGTTCACGGATACCTGTAAATGCTCCGGATTGGTATTGGAAGACGAATATGCCTGTTCTCCAAATGAAGTGAAAAATCTTACAAGGCCAAGCCATCCCTTGACAAAAATATTCTTATGCTTCGGTATTTGATTCTTGGCGCCCTCCTGATAAAGGTAAATGCTGTCCAGCGAAAAGTCATTTCCGTTCAGGCTGTCAATCAGATTCGCAAGATGCTGGTTGACGGAGGAGGTGCTGGTCGCAAGCTCATCCATTCTGTAAATCAACTCATCCGGCTTCTTCGCGAGACTTCTAAGCTGGTTTTCGGCAATGGTTACAGAGGAAAAGGCCGCAATCTTTCTCTTATTGGGGTTGTAAACCTTGGCGTTCTCCATTACCCCGTTCAGCTCATCCGCCCATCCGATCAGAGTGTCACCGATTCCCGGGATATAGCTTTCCAGAGAGAAATCCCTGTATTTATCCTTGTTCGTTCCCGCAACTTTCGTTACCTCAAGCGAAAGGTCGTTGACTCTGCTCATAATCCGCTCAACGGTCTCAAGGGATTCCCGAATCGGTTCCATGCTGATCTGCATGGAGATTTCATGTGTCCCTGCCTCCAGCGGAATGCTGATTTTGTTGCCGTCCGCGTCCACCATCGTGTAAAGCTCATATTTTTTCTCATAGGCAAAAGCATGATTCTGAAAAGCGGCATTCGGAATCACACCGTCGATTTTTATATTCATAAATACCGGAAAGTCGGATTTCCCGCTTTGACTGTAGTGAAAGGCTATGTAATAATTTCCCGCTGTTTCCGCGGTAAAGGAATAGCTGATCTCCTGTCCGCCGTCGCTGAAGGAAGTGCTGTCAATCGTATTCATCACGCGCTTTGACGACTGATAAGGATAAAGGTCGGGGTCAAATTCACAGGCCGCATGAATTGCGGAATCATTTCTATAGGTAAAATCCTCCGCCTGAATCTCAATAAAGCCTTCTCCCGTGGCGGGCTCACTGCCTGTATACGCTGCTATCTGAGGCTTTGCGGTGAGCAAAACATTCCCCAACAGGAGCGTTCCCTCATTTAATTCGATGGAGATCGTGTTCTTCCCCTGCTGCAACTCGATTCCCAACGGCTCCGTGTATCTGCCGGTCGGATCCTGTACATATTTACTCTGCCACTCGTACACCTTATCCGGCATACTGACAACCTCGTTGCCATAGCTGTCGTATACCTTATCCGGCTTGGCAACCCATTGGCTCTCAAGCGTCTGCTGGCGCATCTCATAAAACGGATATTCCCCGTTTACCATGATGCCCATCTCCACCGGAAGAATGGACGTGCTGTTGGCCAGATAATCCAAACGCATATAATAAATTGCCGACTGCGGAACTTCCAGTTCCAACTGAACATATCCTTTTTCAGGAATTTCGAGAATCTTACTACTCTCCATGTAGTTCATGGAATCAGCCGTAAGCGCACCGTCACCGCTCTGATAAACGCTGCTGATATCATAAACGACATCCTGTCCCTGATATTCGGCCAGCGTATAACCCGCCCGGACCTTCGTATAGCCGTTGTCCAGCCGCTCATTTCCATAGTCCTGTGTGACCATGCTGCTGCCGGATGCCGTCTGTGTGTCTGTCGCCTCGGCTCTCAGTTCCCCGTACGGAAGCAGTGACGCAATCACGCATACCGCCATACCAAGTGCTGCCGCCCGCTTTTTCCAATCCTTTCCTCTTCCCATGATGACCCAACCTTTCTTTACATAAAAGTTTTTCGTATAAATTTTATATCATCAATTTTCAATTATATTTCTGTATTGGTGTATCTGTTCATTTTAATTTTGGCTTAAATATTTTAGTTTTCCCTCACATATTAAATTACACCTTCCCGGTGAAAAAGTCAACCTGTAAGTTATCCCCTTTTTGTGATATTTTACACCAAAGTGAAAACCTTTTACAAGACTTTATGGCAGTTTTCCTCTTTGTACCAAATTTCCCTCTTTCCTTTTGTGCATTATTTACAATGTCATTTTTTCCGTTTCCATACTTTTCTTTTATTTACATGTATTTACATGGAATCCGCCCGTTTCTCCCACTGCGGGGTAAAAGACAGGCGGATTGGTTTCGTCTGACGATTCATTATTTTAATATTGACTTTAATTTTATCAATTACTATACTTTACATATAAGATGAACAAATAACTTTTTCACATATGAGATTTGTGTCTTCGCGCACCCGGCACACGTCCGTTATGCACAAAATACGTGCGCAGAAATGGAGCTGTACTGTTATGTTATATTTTCGCTCGATAGGCGATGCTGAGAATGTCTTTAAGGCGCTCAGCACTCCTATGCGTGTCAAAATAATGGAAATGATATATCAGAACGATTCACTTAGCATGAATGACCTTGCTGAGGCACTGGGCCTTACAAACGGCGCGATTTCAATGCATGTAAACAAGCTTCAGGAGGCAGGGCTTATCCGCATCAAAATCACCTCCGGCAAGCGCGGCACCATGAAAATCATACGCCCGCGCTACGACAGGCTGATGATCGACCTCGCACCGATAAAGGAAGCAAGACATTGCTACATCGACGATATCCGGGTAGGCTATTATACCGCCTGCCACGGTACGCCTACCTGCGGCCTTGCCACCAATCGGGAGATCATCGGTTCTCTGGACGACCCGCGGGTATTTTCGTTTCCCGACCGCTTTCAGGCGGGTATTCTCTGGTTTTCCAGCGGCTTTGTGGAATACAACCTTCCGAACCATTTACAGGCAGGTCAGACGCTGACCGAGCTTCAGATTTCCTTTGAAATCTCTTCGGAATGCCCCGATACCAATGAGGATTATCCTTCCGATATCCACTTCTCGATAAACGGCATTCCTATCGGTATGTGGATCAGCCCCGGCGATTACGGCGGAAGAAGCGGTTATGTGTCTCCTCAGTGGTGGCCGGAACCGCTCAATCAGTATGGGCTGCTAAAGACATTGATCATCAACAACGAGGGCTGTTTTATGGATGGCACAAATAAGCTTTCCGATACCACCATCCGGGATTTGAATATTGATTATAACAGCTATATCACTTTCCGCATTGAGGTGCCGAAGGATACGACAAACTGTGGCGGCTGTACGCTCTTCGGGGAGGATTTCGGCGACCACAATCAGGCTATCCGGATAAAAGCATATTATGATGAGGAGAATGAGACAGTTTAGATTTGAGTATAAAAAAACGCAAGCTCGGCAGCTTGCGTTCAAAGAATTTATGACGCAGGCGCCATAAATTCTTTCTTAAATGATTTACGCTATCGCAATTTCTTATTGAAAAAAAAGGTGCTTCGGGTCAAAAAACCAAGCACCTTTTCCTCAATCCTACACCGTAATCACACCGCTAAGTCCGAGCGCGATAACGATTGCCCCCAATATAATCCGGTACCATCCGAACACCTGAAAATCATGCTTCTTGATATAATCCATCAGAAAGCGGATGACAAACACGGATACCACAAACGCCACCACCATCCCAAGTACGAGAATGCCGATCTCATCACCGGTAAAGTGCGCGCCGAATTTCAGCAGCTTGAGCAGGCTCGCACCGAACATCACCGGTATCGCAAGGAAAAAAGTAAACTCTGCCGCCACGCTTCTTGACACGCCAATCAGCAACGCGCCGACAATGGTTGCACCGGACCTTGAGGTTCCGGGGAAAATTGCCGCAATTAACTGAAATACCCCGATAATCAACGCAGTTTGGAAGGTAATATCCGCCAAAGAATTTACCTTCGCCGTCTTCCCCTTATTGGCGCGCTCCACAATAATAAACGCAACGCCAAAGATAATCAACGCAAGGGCCACCGGTATCGCATGATAAAACAGCGCCTCGAAGGTCTCGTCAAACAAAAGCCCTACCACTGCTGCCGGAACACATGCCACGACAATCTTCAACCACAGCAGTATCTTATCCGTTTCAATAACGGGCTTTGTTTTGTCCTTGAACTGAAACGGAAAAATCTTGTTCCAAAACAATATGACAACCGCCATAATTGCCCCAAGCTGTATCACCACAAGAAACATTTCCCAAAACTCCGGACGGCAGTTCAGACTGATAAACGAATCCAGAATGATCATATGGCCCGTACTGCTGACAGGCAGCCACTCCGTAATACCCTCGACAATCCCGAAAAGTACCACTTTCAAAATTTCCAACATAGCCGTTCCTCTCAATCCTTCTTATTCACATACAGCGCCACCCTGCGGCACGCCTTCCTTAAGAAACCGCATCAGCTCTTCAAAGCACGCCTTTGCGTCATTATATCCGATCTTATAAAGCGCCTCCAGCTTCTCACGGTCCTTCTCAATCCTGCCGATATCGTTCGCCTCCTTGGGGCAGATGACAAAGGCACGCCCCGCCTTCCTTTCCTGCTCAAGGAATCGCATCGTCTCGTTATATCGCTCCGCTCGGTTCTTCATCAGCTCGTAAACCTTGGGGAAACGCCTTCCATACCGAAGCTTAATCATATTGAGACTCGCCGCTGAGGTCGGCTTACGAACGTATCCCTCTTCCTTCGTGAGCACCACCACCGACTTTTCATTCCCATCCGCACCGGACTTGCGAATCGGTATCGCATCGGAAATCCCGCCGTCAAGGTAGTATTCATTCCCTATTCTTACATTGCGCGCCACAAGCGGAAGCGAGGCCGAGGCCTGCACCGCAACGATGTCCCTGTGCATCTCCCGCATCGGCATGTACTCCGGCTCTCCGGTGCGGATATTCGTAACCACCGCATACGCGTTTCCCTCATACTTTGCCGCTGCCTTGTAATCATAGAGGTCAAGCTTATTGGGTATCGTGTCATAACACATCTTCACGTTAAACAAATCCCCGGTAAGCACAAGGCTCCGCATACTGCAATAATTCCTGTCGCTCAGATAATCCAACGACACCCTGTAAGCACGTTTTTTCTGCTTTGAAATATAGCTGCACAAATGGCAGGCGCCGGCCGATACACCATAGCAGTTCTTAAAGTATATGTCCCGCTCCATAAAATATTCCAAGACACCGGCAGTATACATCCCCTTCATGCCGCCGCCTTCCAACACCAAACCGGCAT
>CAMWYL010000037.1 GCA_947178465.1 uncultured Lachnospiraceae bacterium
ATTGTAGCCATGACTGAAAATTACTATTGGGAATATCCCTTTTCCTTCAGGCAGGTACAAATATCCGAAAACCTCTCTCCCATGATGATTAATCTTCTTTATTTCCTTCTCCATCCTTGCTTCCCTCTCTTCAATCCTCTCTGTCAGCCGCCAGCTTAATTCAAATATACTCTCGCTGCCGCGATTTTGTCAATTTCCTATCAGACAAAACGATCCGGAACCTGAGACTTCCCCGGGTTCCGGACCATTTTGCTATCTGTAAATCTTTTTTAATATCCTTTTTTCTGCAAATAGACAAGAATGGTTTCCGCAGAGGCCTGCTCACCGATGGAGCTGTCAATACACAGGTCGTAGTTGTCGGAATACGCCCAATCGGTTCCGGTGACAGACTGATAATAGTTTGCCCGTGCCGCATCTGAATGCGCAAGGTTCTTCTCTGCCTGCTGCGGCGTATCTCCATACATTTCCATAACCTTCTTTATACGGTAATCCTTCGGTGCATGAATGAAAATGCGAACAACATCCGGGTACTCCCGCAACACATAATCCGCCGCCCGTCCGACGATAACACAGGACCCGTTATCGGCAATCTTCTTGATAATTCTGTCCTGCGCCACAACGGCCTGCTGCACGATCGTGGTGCTCATATACAGTTCCTTTAACCGCTCGGGTGAATTTTTGTTGATATCGGAAATAAACTCTGCCGCAAGCCCGCTTTCCTGCGCAGCCAGGGCCGTTACCTCCTTATAATAGCAGGGAACCTGCATCATCCCTGCAAGCAACTGTCCAATCCGCTTTCCCGCAGAGCCATGCTCTCTCGAAATGGTAACAATCACACCGGCCTTTGACGGACGGATATGTCCTTCTATCGCCGGTTCTGCCTGTGGCGGCGCCTGAAGCTCTCTCCACAGGCGAAGCATGACTACTGCCGTAATCAGCATTGCAAGCACATCCGCAATGGGCGCTGCCCGGAAAATACCGGTTACGCCAAGGAACAACGGCATAAGGATAGAAAAGACAATTAACAGCAAATCCCGCAGAATCGCAAGCGGCGCGGCTGCCTGTGCCCGCCCGATGGACTGTAAGAAGATGGCACAAACCTTCTGCACACAGGTAAATAAAATCAACAGCAGATAAATCCGCAGACAGCGTACCGCAAATTCCATGTACAGCTCTCCGTCCGAACCAAACAGCCGGATAAATGCATTGGGGAATACCTCAAACAGGAGCATGCATACAATACCGACAATCGCTGTCCATTTTATGACCGCCTTTAAAAGCTCCCGCACACGGTCAAATTTCTGTGCACCGTAATTATAGCCCACAATCGGCTGTGCACCCGCAGCAATACCGATTGCAATATTCAGCACAATCTGAAACAGCTTCATAATGACAACAAATGCAGCCAAAGGAATATCCGCACCATAAGAGGAAGCCGCACCATATTTTACAAGCAAAATATTGTTTACTACCGTGATGATTACAATGGACAATTGTGTCAAAAGGCTGGAGGCACCCAGCGCCATAATCTGTTTGAGCTGTTTTATGTCTATCCGGAAGCTTTCTGCCCGCAGCCGAAAGGTCTTGCTTTTTCTCAGATAAACAGCGCAAATCAGGAAGCTGACAAACTGTCCGAGAATGGTCGCATAGGCGGCTCCCTTAATCCCCATATCCAGCACAAAAATAGCCAGCGGATCTCCCACGATATTAATCAGAGCGCCCACAAGCATCGCACCCATTGCATAGCGGGGGCTTCCATCCGCACGGATAATGGACGCCAGCGTATTCTGCATCATAGCCGGCGGCATCATAATATAGATGATTTGCCCATAGTCGTGCGCGAGGGAAATCGTCGCGTCTGTAGCGCCTATCAGGCGAAGCAGTCCGTCCCCCATAAATAGCTGATTAAAATGATTACCACACCGGAAAGAAAGGAAAAGAGAATACTGTTTCCAATTCCTCTGTGTACGGTTTTTGTCTCATTTCTTCCCTGTGCCACACTTAAATATGCTGCTGCACCGTCACCAAAAAACAGGGACATACCCCATCCCACAACGGTAATCGGGAAAATAACACCGGTCGCCGCATTTCCCAAATAGCCTATGCCGTTTCCAACAAAGATCTGATCTACAATGTTATACAGGCATGAAATAATCAGCGATGCAATACAGGGAATGCAGAATTTTGCAAGAAGCCTTCCTATCCTCTCTGTTCCAAGATAATTACTTGTTTCCATAACTTCCTCCTTCATTTTACAGAACACAGACACAAATGCAGCAGCTTGCGTTTTTATTTCCCGCAAAATCGAGTAGGGAAGATTTTAGGGCGTGTGCATCAAAAAACGGCACATGCAAACCACATGTGCCGATAAAAAGACACATGCATTCCTTTGTCCCGTAATCAGATTTACGTGCAAAGCACTACATGTGTCGTTCAGGTGTTCCTGCTTATTTATTTCCTGCTTATTCTATCTCATAATTTGAAAAAAAGTCAAGTATTTTTTCATATGTTACCTGTGCGTGTAAATTCTAATCGCCTCGGCTACGAAGCCTGCCGTTCCCTCACCGCCGGCGCGATCGATATTTTCCGTAAATTCGCCGCCGTCAGCATACATTTGTCCAAGACTGAAAAGAATATCATTGGAGCATTTGTAGAAATGCTCCGTAATATAATCCTGCAGCTTCCTTACCCGGCTTTGAATCTCCGCGGATTCCGGTGGCGCCTCCTTTAATTTCCCAAAATCCGCGAATATCTGCATAAAGCTTTCCATGATCGCCTTATTTTCTTCCTCGCCTCTGCCTGCGGCCTTCTGCTCGAATTCTTTATACGCGGCGGTTTTTCCCCACCGTTCCTTTGCCTGTCTTGCATATTCATCCATCTTTTGCGTGTCAAATACTGAAAAATCCATTGTCTTCACTCCTTCAAATCGTATTCCACGGGCAAAGCGAATCAACTTTTCCAGACGTTCTTTTTTCATTGTAAGCAGCGTAATCTGCTGCTCTAAGGCCTTATTCCTGTCAAAATCCGGTCCGGATATGATTTCTTTGATCTCCTTTAGCGGAAATTCCAATTCACGAAACAGTAAAATCTGCTGCAGTATTTCCAAGGCTGTATCGTCATACAGCCGGTAACCGGACTCTGTATATTCCGTTGGCTTCAAAAGTCCGATTTTGTCATAATATTGCAGAGCGCGTATACTCACTCCGGTCAATTTACTTACTTCATTCACTGTCCTCATTGTCATTCCCTCCTCCGTGTAAGTATACCATAAACTATTACGCAGTGTAACAGTCAAGACTTTTTTGTTGTTTTTTTATTATTTGCCTGTCGTGTACAAGGTATTTCATTTTATGAAAAAGACTGATAGACTGAGATTGATCAATTGCCCGACAGAATGGAAAACGCAATCCCCTGACAGGGAAAACAAAAAATTTGCAAATTACCTGTTGACTCTCTCGCTACGTGATGCTTTAGGCTTGAATGGAAAGGAGGCACCTATGAAAACCATAAAAGACGTATCAAAAATAAGCGGTGTCAGCATAAGGACATTGCGATACTATGATGAAATAGGCTTATTAAAGCCAACGGCATTGACCGCCGCCGGCTACCGCTTATACGACAGCAGAGCACTGGAAAAGCTACAGGAGATTATGTTCTTTCGGGAACTGGAGATTCCTTTAGAGGATATCCGGAAAATCATGGAAAACCCACTCCTGAACAAAGACCGGATTTTGGCCGCCCAAAAATCCATGCTCGAAAAGAAGCGAAACCGTCTGGATGGTATCATTGAATTATTATCGGATGTAATGAAGGGAGTCAACACAATGAGCTTTAGTGAATTTAACGAAAACGATGTCAAGACAATGATTCAAACGATGCAGGAGGGACTGTCGGAGGAACAGTTCAACGAATTTATCAGGGAATACGGCGACGGCAGCATCGACGCTTACCGGAAAAAGCTTGAACAGGGATTAAATAACGACGACACCAAGACTTCCCTGCTAAAGTGGTATGGCGGCAAGGAAAAGGTTATCGCGTCCATGAAGCCAATCCCGAACATGGAGGATTTAAGAAGAGAACTTGACACACTTCATAAAGATTTTTATGCGCATATCGGATGCGCGGGAGACGAAACGGAACATTTCATGGTAGCAAAGTTAGCGGACTTGTACAGGCAAATGCTGAATATGGACAATGCGCGAAGCATCCTGCTTGACCTTGCAAAGGAGTATCTGCAAAACGAGAAGCTCGCGGAAGCACAGGACCGGCAGTACGGTACGGGGACTGCGAAATATATGGCGGAGGCCATCCAACGATATTATGGCGTTTGACAAAAAATTCCTCTTGACAAACCAAAGCAATCCGTTTACAATTCAAGACAACATAAAAATGCAATGACGGAAACAAGTAGCGTATCGGATATCATCCAGAGAGGGCGGCATTTGGTGGAAGCTGCCTATGAAGAACATATGTGAAAACCATTCCTGAGCTGCGGTGCCTAAGGACGGAGAAATTTGCCTGTTAAGTGCCGCCGTATACCTGCGTTAAAGGTTCGGGCTTGATGGAGCCTAAAGTGAAAAGTTAAGGTGGAACCGTGCATTCATGCACCCTTAAACATATTCCGACAGGATATGTTAAGGGTGCTTTTTATGTTGTGGCAAATAGGAAGAAAGGAGCGAAAAGAAAATGAAAGTAACATTGAAAAACGGTTCCGTGGAGGAACGGAGCTTTGAAACGGAAGAGGGAAAAAATGCATTTCATCACACTGCGGCGCATATTCTCGCACAAGCGGTAAAGCGACTGTATCCCACAACAAAATGCGCCATCGGACCGGCAATCGAAGACGGGTTCTACTACGACTTTGACTTTGATTTCGACTTTTCAGAGGCAAATCTGGCAGAAATCGAACAGGAGATGCGAAAGATTGTCAAAGAGAAGCTGCCGCTGCGCCGCTATACACTGAGCAGGGCGGAGGCATTGGCACAGATGGAAAATCTGCAGGAGCCTTACAAGGTTGAATTAATCAACGACCTTCCGGCGGACGCAGAGCTGAGCTTTTTTACGCAGGGTGAATATACGGAGCTGTGCGCGGGGCCTCATGTTTCTGACACAGGTGTCATTAAAGCCTTCAAGCTTACCGCCATAGCCGGCGCTTATTGGCGCGGAAACGAGAAAAATCCGATGCTGACCCGAATCTATGGAACGGCCTTTCCGACTGTGGCGGAATTAGAGGAGCATTTGAATAAAATTGAGGAAGCGAAAAAACGCGACCACCGAAAACTCGGAAAAGAACTGGGACTCTTTGCCCTGATGGAGGAGGGCGCGGGCTTTCCGTTTTTCCTGCCAAACGGCCTGATTCTGAAAAATCTGCTGATTGACTATTGGCGGAAGCTTCACGCAAGAGAAGGGTATCTGGAGATTTCAACGCCCATGATGCTCAACCGCCGGCTCTGGGAGACCTCCGGTCACTGGGACCATTACCGTGAAACCATGTACACTACCGTGATTGACGAGACGGACTTTGCCATTAAGCCCATGAACTGCCCCGGCGGAATGCTGGTCTACAAGATGCAGCCGCACTCCTACAGAGAGCTTCCACTGCGCGTCGGTGAGCTTGGCCTTGTCCACCGACACGAAAAGTCCGGCACGCTGCACGGTCTGATGCGCGTGCGCTGCTTCACACAGGATGACGCGCACATCTTTATGACCGAGGAACAGATTCCCTCCGAAATCAAGGGCGTTATCCGCCTGATTGACGAGGTATACTCCCGATTCGGCTTCAAATACCATGTAGAGCTTTCCACACGCCCTGAGAACAGCATTGGCAGCGATGAGGATTGGGAAATCGCGACGGACGGCTTGCGCAATGCGTTGGATTCCATAAATCTGCCCTACACCGTAAATGAGGGCGACGGCGCGTTCTACGGCCCGAAAATCGACTTCCATTTAGAAGATTCCCTTGGCAGGACATGGCAGTGCGGCACCATCCAGCTGGATTTCCAACTCCCACAGCGTTTCGAAGCAGAGTACATCGGCGCGGATGGCGCACGCCACCGCCCGATTATGATACACCGCGTTGTCTTCGGCTCCATAGAACGGTTTATCGGAATCCTAATCGAACACTACGCCGGCAAATTCCCGCTCTGGCTGGCTCCCGTTCAGATAAAAATACTTCCGATTTCCGACAAATTCCTTGCGTACGCCGGACAAATCGAAGCTGCCCTGAAAGCCCACGGCTACCGCTCCGAGACAGACACGCGCGCCGAGAAAATCGGGTGGAAAATCCGTGAAGCACGCATGCAACGCGTCCCCTACATGCTGATTATCGGCGAGCAGGAAGAAAACAGCCGGCAGATTTCCGTGCGCAGCCGCGAGAACGGTGACTTAGGCGGCATGACCATTGAAGCTTTCCTTGCTTTATTACAGGAAAGTCCCGACGCACTCTCCTAAGGCACAAACGCTTTTGCGAATGAGCACTCCGGTTTTGCCGGCAATACAGGAATTGCGACATCGTAAAAAATCGAGTGCGCAATGCAATGGTATCATTGCATTTGCACTCGATTTTTTTACTTTATCACCCTACGCAAAAATTTGTCGGCTTGAATCTCTTATATATCCAACCCCGCAAACTGCTCCTGCAGCATATAATATCCCTTCCGCAGTCGTTCAAAATACGGATAATAATCCCAATTATCCCACTGATATTTTGCAAGCTCTATCCGGCCGCCTTCCTCTGCGGAAAGCCCGATCCAGATTCCATCCACCTTGATGCCCGAGAAATATTTATTCTTCCAGAAATCATTCTCAATCTCCTTGGTAGACGGATCCCTGAAATTCAGCAGCAGCCACGGAATGCGTATTTCCAATATGTCTCCCTTGTAATAATAATCGGCAAGAGAATTATACTCTGACGAATCATAATCGCTGATTCCGAATACAAGATGCCCCGACTCAAACTTCTGAAGCGGAATAATCTCAACCCTGTCCTGAAGCACCAGCTCCCGCTCCAGCAGATGAAAAATCGGCTGGAACAGCGCATTATTCGGATCCCGTATCTCTGACGTCGTCTGAATATCGTTATCATATTTATCATATTCATATTGATATCGGTCATAATAGCTCTGAACCAGCAGACGCGAATTCTCTTTTCCGTCCACCACAAGGACAAAATCGGCCGCGCGGTCCAGCGTGCTGTCCTCGTACACCTCGCTGCCTGATTTCGGCGTAATGTCAAAGGGAAGCAAAAGCTTCTGTGCATCATAATCCGCACCCTTCTTATCTACCATAAGATACAGCCAGGCGCAGTCATGCTTCACCGACAGGGTCATACCCTCCGTCTCAAGCAGGATATCCTCCGGTCCCCACTCCGACGCATTCCCGTCTATCACCACAACCTCCTGTGATTCTCCCGGGATAAAATCAAGCACGCCAAAATGCTGTTCACAGGTCATCACGTCATACCAGTACGCCCTGCGGTTCACATTCGTATGGTTTTCCGTATTCCAAGTCCGCTTGAACCATTCATCCTGCCATGTAAATACCAGCCCGCCGGCATACCCCGTATCGTAAATGTCCTGCATCATGGATACCAGCATCTCTCCCTGCTCTTCCTCTGTATGGTTGCCCTGATCAAATCCCGTATATGGATTGGCATGGGTCACGCCCCTCGATGCCGGGACACCGAATTCCGCAACCAACACCGGCATATCATGGAGCACGATCAAATCCTCAAGATATGCCTTATAGGTATTGACCTTGCCGTCCTCATCCCGATAGTCTGAGTATTCCTTCTCCGTGTACATAAAGTTCGGATAATACGGATAAATATGGTAGGAGGCAAACAGCCCGCATTGAAACGCATCCGTTGCCTTCAGGTTCTGCATATTCAGGTCAACGAGATACTCCTCGTCCATCGTCTCACTCGGATGCTCAAGCACATCCGCCGTCGGCCAGTTGGAATAGCTGACGGGACGCTGCATCTGATAGTTATCCATCTCATAGGAAATGATATAGTCTCCCGTCTGCGCCCAGAATACCTCGAACGCCTCCACGTTTTCCACGCTGATATAGTTTCCCTTATAGGTCGTGACATCCGGATGGTTGTCATTGGTTGTGGATACAAAATTCGCGTCCGACTCAATTCCCAATATCCACCCGATTACATAAGGGGAAATATCATAGATATAGGTACCTGACGCTTTTCCCGCAACCGGAGCAATCGTACAATTCCCGTGAATCAAATCCACGAGCTCCTCCATATCCTGATACAGATAGTTCTGCAGCTGCTCATCATAGGCATCCGCACTCTCCAACAGCCGTGTCTCATCATACCATGTTCCCTGAAACAGATACAGCGGCTTGTCGGCCGTGCGGTTGTATCTGTAAAACGCTTCGTAAAACGCCGGCGGCTGGACGGTATACACACGGATACAGTTCGCATTCATCTCGGCAATCTGGCGAAACCACCGCGCATACTCCTCCTTGGAAATCGCAGTCTCCCCCGGGAAATACCCCGGCTTTCCAAGACCCAGATTCACGCCCTTTACATAAATATCCTCAAACTCCGATCCGTTATATACACTCAGGTATTTTCCCTGCGCTTTGAAATAATACTGCGCGCCGTCCTCGGTATACGGCTCCGGCGGTTCGTTTTCCGGCAGCGGCTTTACCTCCTCCGGAAGCTCTCTCGTCAGCTCACTCTCCGTCACCGCTTCCCCCGACAGGTGCGCCCCGAAGCTGCTCTCACAGCCTGTCAGCAAAACCGCTGCAGACACCAAAAGGCTTATTACCCGAAGTTTTGTCCCATTTATTATTCTCATTGGCATCCCCTCCAATACTCTCCCTATCATTTTAATTCTAATGACAGAAGTACCCTATTGTCAAGGAATTCACTGCAATATCTTCTGTTTAAAACCGGATCGGCTCTACCTCCTCTGTCAGTACCTTCATCTCGTATTCCGGCAGACGGTCAAGCAGCTCATCCAGACAGATGCCCGTACTGTATACAACGTCATGCGCAAGCATAATAACCCTTTTGCGTCCCAATGTCGTCTCAACGCCGTTTGCAATCAGCTTCTCCGGGGTCGGATTTGACACCGCATCCTCAAGGCTTGCGTTCCAATCATAATAGATATATCCACGCGCCGTCATTTCCTCAATGATATCCTTATATACATTCTTATTATAAGCGTTAATGCTGCCGCCCGGAAAGCGAAAGATATTGACCTCAACGCCCGTCACCTCATAAATCGTCTGCCTGGCCTTCTCAAAATCCTGCACATAACTTTCCACGCTCTGATAGAGCGTTCTATAATCATGATTATTGCAGTGAATCCCCAGAGCATGCCCCTCAGCTACGATTCTCTTTACCATTTCCGGATACTTCTCAACGCTCTCCCCCACAAGAAAAAACGTTGCCTTGATATCCCGCTCCTTTAACACATCCAAAACCCTTCCGGTATTTTCCTCGGAAGGGCCATCATCAAAGGTAAGGTACATTGTTTTCGGATGAAAATAATATTCCACTGCCTGCACAATTCCCGTGGCAACCTGTTCCTGATATTCCGCCGAAACCAGCTTTGCACACTCCTCCGCGTTGGTCAGGAACCCTGCTTCTATCAGACACGCCGGCATGGTCGTGCTTCCCGTCACATGGAACTCCGCGTTGCCGCGCAGCTCCCGCTCCACAGCGCCCGTGCTTTTCGCCGTCTGCTGCTGTACCAGCTGTGCAAGCCGTTCATTATCGCGCTGTGTGTCTGATCCCTCAAACCAGACCTCCATACCGCGCACTCCGACATCCTCCGAGGAATTCTGATGAATGCTGATATAGATATCCGCATAACTCGCGTTCGCCAGCTTTACCCGATCCTCCTTTGTTATGTAGGTATCCTCCTCACGCGCCATAATCACCTGATAACCCATGCTCTCCAGCCTCTCCTGCACCAGCTTGGCAATGGCAAGGTTTATCGTCTTTTCCTGTATGTCTCCTACTGCACAGCCGGCATCCGCGCCGCCGTGTCCCGCATCCACAAAGATTATCGGAACGCCGGGAATTTTTTCAAACGACTCCGGCACTGAAATATCAGTGAGTACATTGTTCTCCAAAACCATTTTGCCGGAAAGCAGCTGCTTTGCCATCATTTCCTGCGGCTGTCCGATTCCTGTCGAAGGCGCCTGCACCTGCTCCACGATACCTGACATCTCAAATACACGGAGTACAAATACCTCGACCGCATCCGCGTGAAAAACCAGAAGACTTGCAACCGCGGCCGCAAGCAGCGCCACCACGCAGGCCTTCCATACCGCTGCCCTTCTCCTCCTCATATCATATTGCTGTCTGTATCTCCCACAGTAAACATATCCTTGGTACATCGTATGACGCTCCTCTCCCGCAATTTCTTTTTATATGAAAAACCTCTCATGTAATCCGTTATCATAAGATTACATGAGAGGTGCATCAAAGTAGCATCATTTCTGTATCATTTTCCCATCATTTTTGCATCATTTTTGCATCATCTCGAGATTTTGAGGAACAGCTCATTGATTCCCTCGTAAAACCCAACCGTCACAATGGTACGCTCATCTCCCATCCCGGGGAATACATACTTTTTGAAATAAGGCGTGTTCTCCAACAGGGGATTGTCCGATTCATATGCGGCCGGACTCGACAGCCCCATATAGCCTGCCCACGCCTCCACAAGCGCATCGGCGTCAATATCGTCCCACAACAGCGTCGTCCTCGCATAGAATTCATAAATTTTTCCGTTGTCGGCGTCAATATAGGCGTCAATCAGGCGGTTCTCCTTGTTTGCATTCTTCTGGCTGTTCGACAGACTCATCTTCCAGACTGCCACATTATTTCTCGGCTCAAGCACATCAATCGCCGAATAGAGCGTTGCATCATACGAAGCTGCCTTGACCTCCTTAACCTCATCCGGCAGGATCCCCGCCTCCTTTAACAGTACCAGACCGGCATTACAGGTCTCATATATCTGTTCGTCCGTAATCTCCTGACCCGAAGGCCCCTTGTAATTTACAACAAACGCATAAGAGCCCTCCAAATCCTGAAAATCCAACTCCGTGCTCTCTACCCGCGTCAGAGCGTTCTGCTCACTCTCGGGAAGATTCTGGCTGCTCAGACATCGTGAAAGAATATAGAGCTTCTCGTCGGCATTCAACTGATAACGGTAGCCCTCTCCGGCCTTCTCCACCTTTTCCCCGTGAATGACCTCCAGTATCCCTTTGTCCTTATACTGTGCAAGCGCCTCCGGACCCCAGACGGACAAAACCATGACCAGCACTACAGCCAGAAGGATTACGACAATCTTTATCCTGTTTTTCATTTGTACTACTGTACCCCTTTCTCCGTCTGTACATCCTCACCCGCAATCGGAAGGACAAACCAAAAGCAGGAGCCCTCTCCCTCCGTGCTCTCTATTCCCAACTCACTGTGATGTATTTTTAAAATCTCCGCGCACAGGGCAAGACCAAGCCCCGCCCCGTTCTTGCTTCGCGCACGGGATTTATCCACCATATAAAAAGCCTTTGTGATCTTATGCAGTTCCTTCTGCGGAATGCCGATGCCATAGTCCCTGACCGCAAAACAGTAGCCCTCCTCCGCGATATAACCGCTTACCTCGATAACGCCACCCTCCTCCGAGGCCTTACACGCATTGTCGATCAGATTGACCAACACCGTCTTGATCAGATTAACCTCCACCATAAGCTCCTGTGCATCATAGGAAAATCGGATTTCCACATCCTTACGGTCGGCATACAACTCCTCGAGATACCCGAAAATCTCCTCAGCCGGAACCCGATGCAGCACCGCCTCATTCTTTCCCGTTACAATGATATCCAACAGGCGCAGTGACATCGCCTCGAGACGCTTCCCCTCCGTGTAAATATAGTTGGCCGACATAAAGCTTTTCTCCTCGTCAAGCTTATGCGAGCGCAGCATATCCGCATAGCCGATAATCGCCGTCAGCGGCGTTTTCAACTCATGTGCAAAGGCTCCCATAAATTCTTCCTTTGCGTCGATCTCCTCCTCAAGCTTCTCAATATTCTGTTCCAGCGCGTTTGCCATGTAATTAAAAGCCCGCGTCAGCTGCCCCAGCTCGTCCCTGCTGACCTGTCTGGCGCGATAGGCATAATCTCCCTCCGCCATGCGCTTTGTCGCACGCGTCAACAGACGAATCGGCTTTGTCAGGAAAGACGCGATCAGATGCATGATAACCGTACCGATCAACAGCATAATGAGCGTTACCCGCCGATATAAAGAGAAGCCAAGCTGCCTCTGCGTAAAGACCTCGGAAACATCCCGCATTGTCTCCAAATAAAGGATACGGTCGAGAACATTCACCATAACGCTTGTATGAATATAATACTTCTCTCCCGACACGATTACCCGATACAGCTTCGTCTCCTCATCCGTCTGCCCAAGCAGTGCCTCATTCGCCGCGAAGCCGTCACTGACATACAGCACGTTCTTCTCCTCGTCCGAAATACGCAACAGTCTTCTGGCGCTCTGTCCGCCGGTCTCCAGATTGGACGCAATCTCCTCCACCGTACTGTCCGGCAGCACATTGTATCTGGTCGGCACATTCAAGGCGGCCGTCTCAAACGCAAAGCTTAAAATGCTGCTCTCATCCATTGCCTGCCCCACCTCTCTCTCCAAAGAGGTCTCAAACACATAATTGACAAAATAAAAGCCGCTGAAGCCCAATGCCAACGCCATAACAATAATTGTTGATAAGAGTAACTTGTAGGAAAACTTCATCGCGGTACCTCTAGGCGGTAGCCGACCTTATACACCGCTACCAGATTTTGTTCCCAGCCCAGCTTCCTTCTTAACCGCTGTACATGCAAATCCAAGGTACGGCTGTCCCCGTAGTACGCTTCCTCCCATACCTTCTCATACAGCGTTTCCCGAAACAGCGCTATATTTTTATTCTTCATAAACAGAACCAGCAATCCGAATTCCTTATTCGTAAGCTCCACAATCCGTCCTGCCTTCGTGACACGGTGCTCCTCCATATCGACTACGACATCTCCTACCGTCAGACGCTGCTCTGCCTTATTGTACCGGCGCAGCACCGCCTCCACCCGTGCGACCAATTCCACAACCTCAAAGGGCTTCACAAGATAGTCATCGGCGCCCAGCTTCAGCCCCTTTACCCTGTCCTTTACCTCGTACTTTGCCGTGATGAAGATTACGGGAATCCCAAGAGGACGTATGTAATCAATCACCTCATACCCGTCAGCCCCCGGGAGCATAATATCCAACAGAATCAGGTCAAATTCTTCATTCTCTATCTTGCGGATGGCCTCCAAGCCATCCTGAACCGATACGCAGTGATATCCCACGGAGGACAGATTCAGGTCTATCAAATCACAAATCGGTTTTTCGTCGTCCACGATCAGTATTTTAATCATTTTCCGATTTCCACCCCCAATAGGCTCTCGCTTTCTCTACAAGCGCCTCCATCGTATCCTCGTCGCTGCACTGATAGTTATTGTGAATTTCCGTGTCCACGGAGAACCCGTTTGTCCGCTGATAGTAAATCGAATAATCGCTTACCACCACCAGCTGTCCGATAGCATCCGCGTAGCTGTACCGCGCCAGCACCACAATGTCCTTCAGACCGTCGCCGTCAATATCCCGGCAGTTGATTCCCTTCAATGCATACAGATTGTCATAGTCTCCCATCGGCTGCAGACAGGACAGAATATTGCCCTGCTCATTGACCAGATAAATCATAAAAATATCATACGTGGCAAGGCGGTATACTCCCGGCACTACCTGAAGCCGTCCCAGTTTCCCAAAAGTCCGGAAATGGCACTGCTCTGTTATAATCTGAAATTGATTGCGCAGCAGCTCGTCCAGCGTTGTTGCCGTGTACAAAAATTCCGTGGAGTAGCCGTCCCGCACAAACGCGGTGATGGACTCCGCGCCCTTATTCATCCCAAATCGATTAATCTTATCCGCGATTCGATAATCCCGATAAAAGCCGGTTCCTGCCTTGTCCTGAAACAGCACGTCCCCTACCTTATAGGGCTTGTTCGCATAAGAACCGCTCTCATTGACGCAGAAGGTAATCAGCACAACATCCATGCGTCCATCCCGGTTCAAATCCTGAAAGGAGATTGCCGCAATTGCCTTGTTGGGCTGTTTCATCTGTCCGAGAACACGGTTGTTGGTCTCCAATTGGTCCGTTTTATACAGAACCGCTCCATCCTCCTGCACAAAAAACAGCGCAAGACGACTGTAATCCCTGTCAAAGGCGGGAATCATGGATACCTCCCCGTATCCGCTCAATTCAATCGGAAAAATCTGATCCTCCACAATCTCAAAGCCGTTTGCGGCGATATCCGCACGACTTGTAATCGCCTCGAGCCGTTCCCGGTATTCCCGGTAAAGCGCACGGACACTCTCCTCTGCCCCCTCTGCCGGCAGAGGAAAGGACCAAAGCAACGAAAGCATCAGCACCGTTAAAATGAATTTTCTCCAAATACCGCTCCGTCGAATGTGTTTCATGCACAAATAACTCCTATACTGCTACCACCGTGTCATACTGTCTTGCCCTTATCATGCAGAAGGCTCATTTTCATCTCATAATAATCCGGCGTCATATCCATATAATGCACATGCGGATTGATAAAACGCTGCTCCTCCTGCCAAATCTCCTCCTCAAGCTGGCGCTTCACATAGCTGCGAATCTCCTCCAAGGTCGGCAGCGTATATACCAACTTGCCGTCCTCGAAAACCTTAACCTGAAGCGGCTTTGCCGTACAACCGGTAAATTTCAGATTCCGCCACGGCATCTGTGGGTCCACAAATCGGAAATCGCCGCTCATGTCTATCGTTTCCTCTGCTTTTGCAATCAGATCCGCCTTGGCCTTTCCGTTCTGGTCATAGATGCGGTACACCTTTTTCAGTCCGGGATTGGTTATCTTCTCCACCGTCCCGGAAATCTTGATTCGCGGCACAAACTCACCATTCTCCTCCACCGCCGCAATCTTGTAAACCGCGCCCAACAGAGAAAGATTATCATCTGAATAATCACTCGAAGCTCCGGTAATCAGCCGTTCTCCAACACCATAGCCGTCAATGCACGCCTTCTGGTTA
>CAMWYL010000038.1 GCA_947178465.1 uncultured Lachnospiraceae bacterium
ACAATCACCTGCTGATGTGTCGGCGTGTGAACCGTCCCTTTATAAAATACATGCTTGAATGCCTCTATGACATTCTGCCCGTAACGCACAACAATCTCCTTATGACTTGTCCTCTGCACTCCGATCCCGAATACTTGAAAAATCAGCTCATAATTGACAAGAAGATAGCAGCAGAGCAGAGTTCCCCAGCCGATAAACACCCATTTGCGCTCCCGTCCCTCGTGCTTGAACATAAGCCACAGGAGACATAATCCTCCGATTCCCAGCACCGCATAGCCCACAAGGACGAGTGAAGACATAAAACCGTATAAAACAATCGCGCCAAGCGCCGTCGCCTTATGCCTGCCTTCGTACAGCAGATAAAACGCATAGATCAAAAGCGGCTGCCCGTATTGGCACAGCCCATAGACGGACAACAACGGCAGATAGGCAAACAAAATCCCAGAGAACACGGAGACCCACTCATTCCCAACCACCCTTTTCAGACACAAATACATTCCAATGTAAGCCGTCAGCATGCAAAAAATCTGATTACATACAAATGCGGCCGACGGATGCATTATCTTGTACAACAGTACAAGAAGCGGCGCAGGGGGAAACAGTCCGTTTGCGGATATGCCGTTCATCAGTTCAGGATATACATCCGTTCCGGTAAAAAGATACTTTGCATGCAGAATATATGCCAGCACCTCTCCGTCAAGCTGATCCGGATAAAATACCACCATATTCTCACCAAGGATGATATAGGGCAGCATTGCCGCTGCCACTGCCATGCATCCTATTGCAAACAAAAACACTTGCGCTTTTTGCAATCCCTTCACCAACATAGTCGTCTGCCTTCTCGCCATTTTGTCATTCTTTTCCATTACTTTTATGCCATTCCAATTCCGTCATTCTTTTCATTTATTTTTATGCCGTTTCATTTTAATGCTATTTCAGCGGGAGCTTGTATACCTGCTCCTCATGCCCGTCAAGCTTGGGTGTCGACCGCTCCTTGAGTGTCTCATAGGGCTTCAACGTCAAGATGCTCTTGTACGCGGGACGGATAATCTTATCCACGTTAATCAGCTCCTCCATGCGGTGCGCACTCCAGCCGACAATTCTCGCAATCGCAAAAATCGGCGTATACAACTCCATGGGAATATCCAACATACTGTATACAAAGCCGCTGTAGAAATCCACATTTGCGCTTACGCCCTTGTAAATCCTGCATTTCTCGGCAATTACCTCCGGGGCGAGCCGCTCTATCATGGAATAAAGCTCAAAATCTTCATGGTGCTTCTTCTCCTCCGCAAGCCGCTCCACAAAGGATTTGAATACGCGTGCTCGCGGGTCCGAAATGGAATAAACAGCGTGTCCCATACCATAAATAAGTCCGCTTCTGTCAAACGCTTCTTTATTCAGGAGCTTGTATAAATATTCCCGCACCTGATTCTCATCCGTGGTATCGTCAACATTCCTGCGCAGGTCTTCCATCATCTGCACAACCTTGATATTCGCGCCACCGTGCTTGGGCCCCTTCAGGGACGAAAGCGCCGCCGCGATAACCGAATATGTATCCGAGCCTGCACTGGTTACCACTCTTGTCGTAAAGGTAGAGTTGTTTCCGCCGCCATGCTCCATATGAAGCACCAGCGCGGCATCCAGCACTCTTGCCTCCGTCTCCGTATAGGACATATTCGGCCGCAGCATCCGCAGGATATTCTCAGCGGTCGAGAGCTTGGGGTCCGGCCGGTGGATATACAGACTGTCGTCACATTCATAATGATTGTATGCATGGTAACCGTAGACGGAAAGCATTGGAAATACACTGATCAGCATAAGACTCTGTCTGAGCACGTTGTCAAGAGATAAGTCCGAAACATTATCATCATAAGAGGCCAATGTGAGCACACTCTTCGTCAGCGAATTCATAATGTCATGGCTTGGTGCCTTCATAATAACGTCGCGCACAAAGTTGGTCGGCAGCGTCATACTGTAGGCAAGTGTCTTCCTGTATTCCAGAAGCTGCTCCTTATTCGGCAAATTGCCAAACAGCAACAGATATGCGCACTCATCAAAGCCGAACCGGTTATCCTTCTGAAATCCCCTTACCAAATCGTAAATATTGTAACCTCTATAATATAGCTGTCCGTCACAGGGTACGCTCTTCCCATCCACTTCTTCCGAAGACTTAATCAGAGAAATATTGGTAAGCCCTGACAGCACACCTTTACCATTCTTATCGCGCAGTCCTCTTTTGACGCCGTATTCGTCAAATAATCCGGCATCAATCTCATTGTTATCAACACATATCCTTGAATACTTATGCGTAAATTCCCTTATCGTCTCCTCACTCTTTTTTCCCATTCAATCCTTCCTTTCTCTCATTTTGCAATACTTCGTATTTTATTATAGCGGAAACAGGGTGACATAACAAGCGAATATATATAAACTTTTCTTGAACAATTCTGAATTTTTAAATAAAAATTCCTTAAAAATCCCTTTTCATCAGACTTTTAAGGGTATTCCGGATCGGGCTGCCAAAAACAGGTAAAATGTCCGTTTTTTCATTGACTTAATCACCACCGGCTTTAAAATTATATATCGGTTTTATGATTCGCACGATCTCGACAGTATCTCCGATATTATTTATGATGTCATCCATTCCTTTATAAGCCATCGGGCATTCATCCAAAGTGTCTTTATTTACAGACGTTGTATAAATTCCGCTCATCTGTTTCTTGAATTCCGATACCGTAAATGATCCTTTGGCAGATGACCGACTCATCAATCGTCCTGCACCATGTGGTGCGGATTGATTCCAATCATCATTCCCTTTTCCAATGCAAATTAAAGATCCGTCCCGCATATTTATCGGAATAAGTAATTTTTCACCTTTCTTGGCAGATACGGCACCCTTTCGCAGAATCATGGCATCTGTATCAATATAATTGTGAATAGTCGTAAACTGATCAACAATGTGTATTTTCATGCCTTTGATGATTTCATCCATCATTGCCTGACGATTTAATTCTGCATACCTCTGAACAATTTTCATGTCATGAATATATTCTTCAAATAAATCACCTGAAACATATGCCAAAGGCTTTGGAATATTTGTCTGCTTTGCGGAACCGGTCAATGCTTTATATCCTTCTTCCTGGTAGTAATTGGCCACTTCCAGCCCCAGATGACGACTGCCGGAATGCACTACTATATAAATATTTCCCTCATCATCCTTATCTGCTTCAATGAAATGATTGCCTCCGCCTAATGTTCCAAGACTTTTTTCTGCTCTTTTGGAATCAATGTTTTTGTAACAATGTAAATTTTCAAGATTAATGTTTTCGAAATATCTGTGTGTTTTTTCGCGCACATTAAATCCGGATGGAATTTTCTCATAAATCAACTTGTCAAACTTTTGTAATTCGATATGTTTTTCCTTAATTCTGATTGTTTCCATGCCACAACCGATATCTACTCCCACCAGATTAGGAACAATTTTATCTGCAATAGTCATAGTCGTTCCAATTGTACAACCGGCACCGGCATGAATATCCGGCATTAACCTTATCTTACTGCCGGACACAAACTCCTGGTCAAGCAAAAGAAGCACCTGTGAAACAGATGCCTCGTCTGCAACGTCTGTAAAAATCTTCGCTTCATTGTATTTTCCTTTTAATTCTATCATATATCCTCCGGGTTTTTGGGATAGTTATTTTATAAGATTAAGAACTTGGCGAACCTCCACCCCAATTTAATTCCTGTCCGCTAATTCTTGTTTTTATAACTTTTTTTTAAGATATTAATTTTTTCACTTCTCTTCCAAAATGCATCATATTCAAATATTCCCATGACTTTATCTTTTTTCAACAATCTGCCCCTGCTTACCGTCTCGGAAACCGGACATCCAAATACCTCGAATCAATCGTATTCATATCGTCTTCGAACAACTATTCCCAAAATTTATACCGCATATACTTATTTACTCTTTGCTCTATATCGTTATAGTCATGTTCTTTTCGAACAAACTTAATATCATCTTCGATATTATCCAATTCATTCTTTACTATGTCATAATTTTCTATTTCTTTTATTCTTTTATCACTTGGTGAGCTCTTCTTCCGGCATGAAATTGAAATCCTGTCTGTGACATGACCAAATCCTTAACCATTCTTTATCAGGCAATTACCGATACATCGAATATTAATCAATCAACTGACGCATTGACTTTGGTTTTTCTTCCGTTTCCATCTGTTCTATGCTGTTTTTACTCCAAAATCAATATAACCTTACTTCAATCATATGGATATATCCATATTTGATCATATCTCACCGAAAATGTTGCAAAATCTCCTTTGTTGATTCGGCCACCACTATCACTGATTTCAACCATATCAAGCCAATCTATTGCAAATCGTATATAATATACATCTTTGTCACTATCTTCAACTCTTCCGTTAAATGTAATCACATCTTCGCACATTAATGTATTAAGAATATGCGTAGAACTTTGTGTAAATTTCTTTTCAAACTTCATATAAGATAATTCTACAAAGTAACCTTTATTAGCAACAGGTTGTTCTCTATACTTCCATACTCCTTTGACAGTTCCAATCTCTGTAGCCCCGGTTATAATAATCATATCCTTTTCATATTCTATCTTAGTCACTTCTAATCTCATATTAACAATTTGCCTTCCTGCAATTCATTGGGGCGGATTACCTACCCCCAATGATACCCTTCCTCCTCGAACAATCGAACCAATTCCTTACTTACGACATTCTTTTCAACCCTTTCCTTCTCGTCCTTCTGTTCCATCTTCTGCAAGTGCTTCGTTATCCATTTCTTAATATCCTTATATCCTTTTTCCAGGTTTTCACCTTTTGATACATACTCACCATACTCATTCCAATATTTCATTTGTATCCATATGCGCCCGGACCGTATTGCTTTCTCCTCATGCCGCACTACTGTCCGCATAAATTCTATTACTGGCGCAGCTATACATTCTATGTAATCTATTTTTGTATTTGATTCATTGGGTATATAACTTTTAAACTTCATATCGCCAAAGTCAGGATGATATATGTATAATATGAACCATCCGTCCGAAAAAGGAGCAGGAAACTCATCTATGGTTCCAGGCATTTTATGTGTTCGCTCAAAATACACAACATACCCGTTTTCCCTCAAATATTTCATAAATAATTTTTCGTCTGCCTCATCCATGGCAAAGTTATACTGTCTCCCCATAGTCATTCCTTTCCAAAAATGAGTTTGCCACTGCCAAAAGACCGTAAAACCAATTCTTTTGAAATATATCAATATAAAACCACCTATTAAATTGGCTCATTCTTCTACCTTCACTTAAAACCAAAATTTTATCCGTCTGACTTATCATTCCGATTTTATGCTTGAATTCCCTATAACAAATCCAAATTTTTCATAAAAATGATTTCTTCTATCTGAATATTCATCGTCTGCAAATGAAAGTGTGACATCTATATATTTACCATCCGTTTTCTTTCACTAAACATCAGATATTCTTTTTCATTCTTCATTTGTAAAACTATTATTTCATCCAACCATATTTCCGATAGCCTCTTCAACAGCAGCATTTAAACTTTTCCCATGCTCAATTGCATAAACAGCAATTTTCCGGTGAAGTTCCGGGCTGATTCTCACATTGAATGTTCCTTTGTAGGGTTGTTCAGGATCTGTGTTTCTTTCCTTGCAATCATTTAAGTATTCGTCAATAACATTCTGAAAATCCTGCTCTAATTCCTTAACAGAAACCCCTTCATAAGATAACAGAGACTTTATTCCAATAACCTTTCCAAAAAGACAGCTGTCTTCTTTTGAATATTCCACTGTCCCATTATAGTTTTTATATGATAACAAATTGCTCATAACAAACCATCCTTTCTCAACTTCTCTATCACCTGATCTGACACATACCGTTTCAGTATTCCATTTGGATGTGACTTATGGAAATTTATTACTTCATTACTTCCATCTTTTATAAATTTCACTCCTGATCCACTTCCACCCTGCTTCAATTCGTATCCAAAATATGATAGTAAAGGTTCATCACTTCATCAAAAGAAAAATCTTTTGGCTTCTTCAATAGCCTTTCTGTTAATTTATCTTTCCTACACATAAGTGATTTCCTCTATAATAATATACCATTTTCGCGGAAACTGTGCAACTAAAATTAGTTGCTGCTTGCATATACTATAAAAGTCACTTTCCATTAATGCCCTCTAACCACACACAAATTATCATAACATGAATCAATCATTTCAATGTTAATTCCGGCTCCCTCTAATAGTTTTCCAATTCACTTCCGCAATAAGGGCAAAAATTCCTGTAGCCTCTCAAAACCATTGTTAAAAATTTTCAAAATAAATGACAAACTTTGTGGAAATATTTCCCGATATGCAAAAAGTTCCGTTAAATAGCGATTTAAACTTTAAAATTGATTGGGATGATGTTAATTACGCAACGATCACCTCCAATTCTTATACATGTACACAAGACTGCTGTGTAATTGTTACTTTTTCTTGGACTGTAAATTCAGGATATTATAAAACAATCACCATAACAGTAGGGGACTATACATATACCCAAAAAGTCTACAATGTTGGCGGAACAAAAACAATTAAATATGCTTGCAAGAAAGGTGACGTTGTAAAAATAGTCCACCAAGTTTATGCAACTTATGAACTTACAGGCACAGTCGGCGTGCAAAATGGCTATGTTTTGTACTAAAATCACTCAAGGGTGATTTTCATGGACACTGTACGACTAGTTGTACCAGATGCCACACCCCCTCTATAAAAACGGCATTTTAAATTTATTGTATTTAAATCACTAACATCAATGATTACGTCAGAGGCATATGTAAATCCGTTGATTATAACACTACAATAGATCGCTTCGCCACCTGATTTTAATATGTCAGAAACCGTCAATTTGCTGTAATGCGAAACATCTAAATTATTTATTTGCGCTTCATTTGTTACAGTTTCAACGGCTCCCGTTCCCGAAACTGTTCTAGTATAATCTAAAGTTAAAACGAACGAAATCTTTTGAGGTATATCGCTATTTAATTCAGTAATTTTACAGCATTTGGTTATCCAATCACAGCTGCTTATATAATGATTTTCCATCAAACTGAAATGCTGTGATAACAATCAGATATCCCTTTGTGTCTTCATATCAGCTCCACCCGCGCGTTTTTAAATAAAACCGTTAATTTATGGTTAATGGATTACTTGTGTCTGTTTTAGGCTTAAAATGAGTTTTCTTATCAAAACAAAAAACATTGTAAATACCGAATATTCGGTATTTACAATGTTTTTATCGGGTTGGGCTGTTTTAAACAGATAACAGCTCGTAGGGGAATCGAACCCCTGTTTCCGCCGTGAGAGGGCGGCGTCTTAACCGCTTGACCAACGAGCCGTTTTCTGTTTGCTGTTGCTTGACAACTATTAAATTTTACAACAGTATCAGAAAAAATGCAAGTGTTTTTTTGATTTTTTCTCACGCCTCATGTAAGATTTTTTTCAAAATCAGCTTCGCTGACTTTTCATGCTTCATAATCCATACAAACTCTGGTCTTTGTGAAGGGTCTGACCTTCCCGTCAGCGACCGCAACATGCGCAGGATGAACCGCATACCCCTTTAGGGACGCCTCATCCGCAAAGCTCGTATCCAACATCACATCCGCGTTGGAGGAGGGTAACGGATTAATCTCCACATGAATGTCCAGCAGCCCCGGTATCGTTCCCTTCAGTCCTTCCAGTCCCGCTTTTATTCCTTCCTTGACCTTTGTCTTCTCACTCTCTGACAGCTCATCCTTTAACTGCCATAATATCACGTGCTTTACCATTTGCAGCTCCTTTCTTCTCACTACTTTGCAGATTCTGCGTTCCGGGATAATTCATCTCGATCAGCGTATTGCCGCTGCTCTCCTCTGTCAGATAGATTCTGTAAAGACCGCACCAACCGTCCTTGGGGGCGTCCGGACTTGCATTCATAATCTCAATCACCTGACATTTCGCGGGTTCCTCCTTCATCAGATTTTCCTGCGCTATATACTCCCCAGCGCTATCCGGTATACTGATATAGTGAATACCCTCTGCGAAATCGGGGCAGTTCCACAACAGCGACTCGCGGCCCGTCTTTTCCTGAAGCTCCATCACCTCTCTGCCGCTGCAGCTGTGTATCAGTTCCCCTTCAAGTGAGGTATAATACCCCTCAGCTTCCAGCTGCGCCTGCACCCCGGGGCTGTTAAGCTCGTCTATGCTATACCATGTGTTCATATTCTCGCTGCTGTACGGATACGTGATTTCATATGCAACCGTACTTACCCTGACATTCCGGAAGGTCAGATATATGGGATTGCGCTCTCCCATAGAGTGCACTGACATAATATAAGGAGACAGGTAATTTTTCATTTCACAGTCCCTCATAATAAAACGGGCCTCTCCCTCTCCAAACTCATTCTGCATATTATGAAGAAAGATACAGCCTCCTCCGTTGGAGACAAATTCACAGTCTGCAAAGGTAACCGTATTTCCCCCCCGACACCCGATTCCCACGCAAAAACTGCTGTCGGAAATGATTCGACACCCTTCCACCAGAAGGTCTTTGCCATAAGAATAGTCCTGATCGATATGGATTGTATAGCCCGGGAATTTGTTCTGCCACGCATAAATGGACTCCAAGTCCCAAATGTCATAATCCCCTTCAACAGAGGAAACGATGTTTTCCTTTGTCGGGTTTGACCCGTAGATTGTCATATTACTGACAACGCCCGCACCAATCGTAAGCGGAATGTAATGATAATTCCCGGTATCCGATATCAGTATACAGTCCTCCCTGCTCGTCCCAATCAGGTTTACCGTCTTATCAATAATCTCAACGTTTTCTTCATAAATTCCCGGATAAATCAGCAGTGTCGCTCCCGACTCCACCGCTTCCACAGCCTCACGAATCCCCGAAAAGTCCCCTGAGCCATCGGGTATCACCTCATAAACAGAGTCTGCGCAGCCCACGGTCTCAAGATACTGCCAAAGTGCTTCGTCGCTTTCCGCGGCCCGGACCCCTGGTCCCGCCCACAACACACACAGCAGTATTATCAGGCAGCAACATACCTTCTTATACCAAATCATAAAAGTGCTCCTCAATACAGCGGTCTCTCCCACTGATATTCCTTCAAATCGACGCAACCGTCCGTCAGCCTGACGCCCTCTGCCTCAAGCAGCTCTACCTGACGGTTCCCGCCACCGAAGGCAAACGCTTCCGACACCCTGCCCTCCCTGTTGACGACTCTGTAACAGGGAATATTCTCAGGGTCGGGATTTACATACAGTGCATAACCGACCACTCTTGCCCAGCGTTTATTGCCCGCAAGCGCGGCGATCTGTCCGTAGGTTGCAACTTGTCCGTAAGGGATCTGCCTTACAACTTCATATATCCTCTCAAACACAGACGCTTCCATACTTTTCCTCCGGACAGCCGCACTAATCCAATGCGACTACTTCCTTATAGAATTTAGCGTAATCCTTTCGCTTCTGCTTCGTAAACTCAATTGCGGTTCTCGGGTGCTGGTTCAACTGCCCTGTCATCATGTACTGAAGGTCATAGCCCCATACAATACCCTCCTCCTTGAGCTTGTTCATATGCTTCTCCACAAACTGTATCGCAGGGAAGGTGCTGTACTTCGGATTCTTCAAAAAGCCCAGCAAAAGCTCCATCGCGCAGTTCCCCGCGCCGCGTCCCATGCCCGCATAGGTCGCATCCAGCCAGTCAACCCCGTCACCGACAGCCTCTATCGTATTCGCGAAGGCAAGCTGCTGGTTATTGTGCGCATGAATACCAAGCTTTTTGTTATATTTCCCGGCAAACTCCATGTAAATATCCGTAAGCCGCTCTATCTGCTCGGGATACAGGGAACCGTAGCTGTCCACAATATAAAACACATTCGCAGATGTCTTCCCCAGAATGTCAAGCGCAGCCCGCAGGTCGCTCTCCTGACTGTTGGAAATCGCCATAATGTTACAGCTGACCTCGTAGCCCTTCTTGTAGGAATCCTCAATCATATCTGCGGCGGCCGGGATCGTATTCAGATATGTTGCCACGCGAATCAGGTCAATCGGGCTGTCCGCCCTGTCTAAAATATCCTTCTTATAGTCGCATCTGCCGACGTCCGCCATAACCGAAATCTTCAAATCGGTATTGTTATCCCCGACGATTGCACGGATATCCTCGTCATTACTGAATTTCCACTTGCCGAATTTGTTCTCGTCAAATATCTCCTTGGATGCCTTATAGCCAAATTCCATATAGTCCACGCCGGCCTTTACGTTTGTCTGATAAAGCGCCTGCACAAACTCATCCGAAAAATAAAAATCATTCACCAGACCTCCATCCCGCAGTGTCGCGTCCAGAACCTTTACGCTCGGTCTGTAATCCATCAGTTTTGTTATCTCTTTCATCCTTCCCAATCCTCTCCTATCATCCCGTAACCGTTCAGTTATGCCATTCACAGGCCACCGAAGTATACATTTTTGCACACATATGCGATATTTTAACACAGATATCCCAAAAAAGCTACCGAAAAATGTCCTCTATTCCGTCGGCTTCTGGTAAAACCTCCCTGAAAGCTCCGCAGTCTTAATCACATTCACAAAAGCCGCAGGGTCTACCTGCTTCACCGCACTGAGAACTTTCTTACTCTCCTCGCCTGAGACCACGGAATAAATAATGTTGCGCTCCTCATGCTCGTAGGAGCCTGTCCCGTCGAGAATCGTCGCGCCATGGTTGCTGACCTCGTAAATCGCCTCACAGACCTCTTTTCCCTTATTCGTCACAATAAACAGCGTCTGCTTCTGATACCGTTTGTACAGGACATGAAGCACCTGTGTGGAGGCATACTGGAAAATAATCGAATACAACGCTTTGTCCCATCCAAACAGCAGGCCCGCTATCGAGATAATGACAACATTAAATCCCAGAACAACATTCCACGAGTCCACGCCGCTCTTTGCGGAGAGATAAATAGATATAAAATCCGTGCCGCCTGTCGTGGCGTTCATAATCAGACACACACTGATTACGAAGCCGTTAATCATCCCGCCGAATATGCTGATCAACAGCGTATCGTATGTAATCACGTGCGCCGGAATAATATCCGTAAAGATACTGGTCAGCAGTATCATCAGGCAGGAATAGAGCGTAAACTTTTTCCCGATAAAGCGAAATCCGATATAAACAGGTACTGCGTTCAATATCAGATTGACCAGCGTATAGGGAAGCTCTATATTCAGGAAGCTCTCCGCAGCCCGCTGAATCAGTATTGTCAGCCCTGTCGCCCCGCCAGGATACAGACCTCCCGTCCGCACAAAGGTCTTAATGTTTACCGCCATGATAAGCGCGGCAATGCATATCACAACAATTCTTTTACCATCCTTCTTTAAATCAAAGCTCATCCCTGTTTACCCCAACTTTATTTTCCCATTTGCAATATCCGAAATCACTTCTACCAAAAATGCATGTTCCCGTTCCAGCACACGCGCCGCTAGTGTCTCCGCCGTATCCTCCGCCAGCACCGGCACGGTTGTCTGCGCGACAATCTCCCCGCTGTCATACTCTGCATTGACCCGATGAATGGTAACCCCTGTCTCTTTCTCGTGCGCCGCAATCACAGCCTCGTGGACGTGGATACCATACATTCCCCTGCCGCCGTACTTTGGCAACAGCGCCGGATGGATGTTGAATACCCTGTTGTGATACCGTTCAAGAACGGACGGATGCAGCATCCGCATATATCCCGCAAGGAAAATCATATCAATCCGATACTCCTCCAAAACTTCCAGTATTTTTTCCGCTAAGGCCTCCTCGCTTCCAAGGAGCTTTGCGCTCAGATGATAGTGGGGAAGCTCCTCCTTCCGCGCCCGTTCCAACGCCATCGACTCCTTATTGTTACTGATTACCACTGCTACCTGTGCGCGAATCAGGTTTTGCTTACAGCCGTCAATAATCGCCTGCATATCGCTTCCACCGTGTGATGCAAATACCGCAATATTCATAAGTCCTCCATTCCGAAGCAGTCGCAAAGCGTTCCTGCTTCCTGTCTTATTGTATAGTCACCCATATTTATCAGTATAACATATATTTCCATTCTGATACAGGGGAAAAAATCGTCGCTCAGCAGCGACGATTAAAAGAATGCTCCGCATTCTCCTTGAATCATTTACATTGTAGCAATTTCCTACTGAATAAAAGAATCGAGCGCAAATACAATGACATCATTGCATTTGCACTCGATTTCATGTTTTACGTTGTCGGACTTTTCTCAAGTAATATACGCCATCGCATATATGTCATTTATTCTTCATAGGTCACGGAGATGTCTCCCATATCCGAGCTGATCTCCATGCGGCTGCCGCCGGTTCCCTTAGACGAATACCGCGTGCCCTCCCTTCGGCCGTTCACCGACACGTTGCCGAAATCTATCTCCAAATCAATATCATAGTCCGCGAGCTTCTGGGCCGCCACGACCTTCGTGTCACCGATAGCAGTCTCAATCTTCAGATCGCCGAAGGTACAATCCTTAAGCTTTACATTTCCCACATCGCTGCTGCAGGAAGCATTACCAAGCGCCGTATCCTCTATCGTGATATTGCCTGTATCGCTGTCGAAGCCGGAAGCGTCAAAGGTACATGAGCTGATTTCGATATTTCCGACGGACGCCTCCACATCGCACCGCGCCGCCTCAAGCCCCTCCAACTCGATATTTCCCACGTCAAGTTCAATGTTTATCTTCCCCATAGCCGTTCCCTGCGGAATTGTCACACAAAGACTCGCCTTGTTATTGCCGGTTCCGAAGAAATTCCACGTTCTTCTTGGGTTCTGCTTTACATAGAGAACACCATCTTTCACCTCGCATATCGGTTCCAATCCCTTCGTACATTCATATTCGATATGACAGGCTTCTCCTTCCTCGATTCGCAGGTCCAAGACCTCCGCATCTATCCTGATGCTGTCGAATGCTTCCAATACCTGTTCGGTGCTACCCTCCATCGACTGCCCGTCGACACTCACTTCCCCGATTTCAATCCGCTTTGCGGTTCCTTTTCTGTTGAAAATTCCTGCACCTGCCACATGATACATGGTTCCTATAATTACACAGAGCACCGTGATCACCGTAATTACTATGAAATATTTATTCTTCATCTCCACTGTTCCTTTCTTCACGTCAAAATATTCTGTCAGTCGCGATATATATTTTTGATCAGCATTTCCACAACGCCAGCGATAACCCACACAATCCATGTGAAATGCCAGTCAAACGACAGAAAACTCCAGCACAGATAAACACATGTCACGCTCGGCCACCAGACCGACATGATGGTCTCCACGGTCTTGTTATTGTACCGCACCTGCCGCTGCGACGGAACAAACTCCGCCCCCATTGTATCGCCTTTATTCAGGGACAAAATAACTGTATATCCTGTGTTGATATTTCCCGCAGCCACCAACAAAAAGACACCGACTCCGACGAGGACAAACATCAGCACATTCGCAAAACCCACAGATACTATATTAAGCAGCAGATACGGCAATATGCTCAGAATACAAAGTATCACGCCAATCGTTATCATCATCGCGTAGATCACACGGAAGCTCTCCCGCCGGTTGTGCACATACTCCGCCGTGGCAAAGCTTATGCTGCATTTCTGCTTTCTGAGATAATCCCACTTTCCCATACTGATGCCTGAATAGATAAATAATCCGACTGCAACCGCAATCACGGAGAACATAAAGACAGTCGCGATGCTGCCGCTTCTGATCCAGTTATCCCCTATTTTGATCAAGAACCCACATACGCTGATAATGCACAGAAATACCCCCAACGCCCGCATGTATCCTGAGCGCGACTTGTCACGAAAGTACTCCTTTACCTCCTCTAAGGTGACTGCTCTGGAATTGCCAAACTGCTCCTGAAGCATAAGATTCTTTATGCCTAAGTCATCCGATATTTCATCAAGATTACCAAACTCCGATATTACAATACCTATCGCCTCGTTCTCGGTCTTTCCTTCATGTGTAAGCTCCGTATATTTATCCTCCATCATCTGCCACAGTTCGTTTTTGGCCTTTCTGATCTCAGTTGTATTGGGGAGCTTCGCAAACATTGTCTCCAAGTAATTCCTAATTGTTTCCACTATCGTTTCCCTCCTTTATAAACCGTTCGACCACTTCCTTCGTCAGCGTCCACTCCGCGCACTTATCGAGATAATAGGCCCGCCCCGACTCCGTTATGCGGTAATAGGTTCTGCGCCGCCCGTTCTCCGTATCGTCATTGAAGGACTCAACATAACCGTTCTTTTCCATACGGGTAAACGCCGAATACAATGTCGTTTCCTTTATCACATATTTCTCCTGTGACAAGCTCTTAATCTGTTTGGAAATCTCATAGCCGTAGGAGGGGTGATCCCACAGCAGATACAAGATCATCGTGTCATTGTATCCGCGTATCACATCGCTGCTGATACCGTTCATGTATCCCAATCATCTCCCTTCTGCATACAGGATATATGCTGCATGTAGTATGCTCATGTTATGTGCCGTATGCTTCATCTGTCATTGATACGTCTGTCGTTGCTACGACTGTCATGCTATGTCTGTCGTGGTATTAGGATAGCACAGGTTGGAGGAGGTGTCAATAGCTTTCTGCTAAAAACAAAAAGCGCCAAAGACTTGTAAAATATAATTACAAATCTTTGACACCTCTTAGCCCTTCGCCTATGCCAATTCACAGGTTGTCATGCTTTCATTATCTGCACCAACCACATAAATTTATTTCTTTTTCGCCTCCAAATCTCAATCCTTGCGGATTTGGGCCTTGATTTCCGTTGAACTCGTTGTCTGAGTATACGGGAAAAACACCATATCAGCTCCGTGCTGCTGCAGAAATACCTTATTTGCAAGCCAGTCAGGGT